>NZ_JABWMT020000026.1:0-65501 GCF_013368915.2 Escherichia sp. 93.1518 | reverse complement strand
ACAAAGCCTCCCTGAAATATCTCAGCGATCACCCGAAATTGCAGGGTATTGCTCAGCAGAACAGCTTTAAACATACCTGATAACGTTTAGATGGTAATGGCGTCCCGGAACGATCCCGTTTCGGGACAAATTCCAGAGTCTGTTCACTGGCATTAGCAATGGAAAAATATTGCTCTGAATACGCTTCAGAACAAGACAGGCGCGGTTCCGACAGGAATACCGTTTTAGGGGGAAAATATGGCTACATCAGTACAGACAGGTAAAGCTAAGCAGCTAACATTACTTGGATTCTTCGCTATTACGGCATCGATGGTAATGGCTGTTTATGAATATCCTACCTTTGCAACATCCGGTTTTTCATTAGTTTTCTTCCTGCTATTAGGCGGGATTTTATGGTTTATTCCCGTTGGACTCTGTGCTGCGGAAATGGCTACCGTGGACGGTTGGGAAGAAGGTGGCGTTTTCGCCTGGGTATCGAATACCCTGGGGTTAAAATGGGGATTTGCAGCGATCTCATTTGGTTATTTGCAAATCGCTATCGGCTTTATTCCGATGCTCTATTTCGTGTTAGGGGCACTTTCCTACATTCTTAAATGGCCAGCACTGAATGAAGATCCGGTAACAAAAACCATTGCGGCACTCATCATTCTTTGGGTGCTGGCATTAACTCAGTTCGGCGGTACTAAATATACGGCGCGAATTGCTAAAGTCGGCTTCTTTGCCGGTATCCTGTTACCCGCATTTATTTTGATTGCATTAGCGGCGATTTACCTGCACTCCGGTGCGCCAGTTGCTATCGAAATGGATGCAAAAACCTTCTTTCCGGATTTCTCTAAAGTTGGCACCCTGGTTGTGTTTGTTGCCTTCATATTGAGTTATATGGGGGTAGAAGCCTCCGCAACCCACGTCAATGAAATGAGCAATCCTGGGCGCGATTATCCGTTGGCAATGTTATTGCTGATGGTGGCGGCAATCTGTTTAAGCTCGGTTGGTGGTTTGTCCATTGCGATGGTCATTCCGGGTAATGAAATCAATCTGTCCGCTGGGGTAATGCAAACCTTTACCGTTCTGATGTCCCACGTGGCACCGGAAATTGAGTGGACGGTTCGCGTGATCTCCGCACTGCTGCTGCTGGGTGTTCTGGCAGAAATCGCCTCCTGGATTGTCGGTCCTTCTCGCGGGATGTATGTTACAGCGCAGAAAAACCTGTTACCTCCAGCGTTCGCCAAAATGAACAAAAATGGCGTGCCGGTCACTTTGGTTATTTCTCAGTTGGTGATCACCTCTATCGCCTTGATTATCCTCACCAATACCGGTGGTGGTAACAACATGTCCTTCCTGATCGCACTGGCTCTGACGGTGGTGATTTATCTGTGTGCTTATTTCATGCTGTTTATTGGCTACATTGTGTTAGTCCTTAAACATCCTGACTTAAAACGCACATTTAATATCCCAGGCGGTAAAGGCGTGAAACTGGTTGTGGCTATTGTCGGCCTGCTGACCTCAATCATGGCATTTATTGTTTCCTTCCTGCCACCGGATAATATCCAGGGTGACTCTACCGATATGTATGTCGAATTACTGGTCGTTAGCTTCCTGGTGGTACTTGCCCTGCCCTTTATTCTCTATGCCATCCACGATCGTAAAGGCAAAGCGAATACCGGTGTGACACTGGAGCCAATTAACAGCCAGAACGCACCGAAAGGTCACTTCTTCCTGCATCCACGTGCTCGTTCACCGCACTATATTGTGATGAACGATAAGAAACATTAACCCTCTCTGAAAGGGATAAGACAAGGGAGCGATAGTTAATCGCTCCCTTTTTCGTACCTGTTATCGTATTGACTTGCCCCAGATAAGTACGAGAATGAGCAACACATCTGTTTACCGGAAACCAGCATATATGGATATCTGCTCCCGAAACGTGAAATTAGCGATCAAAAAGCCAGCCACACTCGTTGCTCTGGCTCTTTTACTGTGTAGTTGTAAGACCACACCGCCAACGCCAATAACTACACCACCAGCAGGTTCAAAACCACCAGCGACCACACATCAATCAGCGCAACCGATGCGCGGTATCTGGCTGGCCACTGTGTCTCGCCTCGACTGGCCGCCTGTTTCCTCGGTTAATATCAGTAATCCCACCAGCCGAGCCCGCGTACAACAACAGGCGATGATTGACAAGTTAGATCATCTACAACGTCTCGGCATCAATACGGTTTTTTTCCAGGTAAAGCCCGATGGTACAGCCCTTTGGCCATCGGAAATTTTACCGTGGTCCGATCTTATGACTGGCAAGATTGGTGAAGATCCAGGTTACGATCCGCTGCAATTTATGCTCGACGAAGCCCACAAGCGTGGGATGAAAGTGCACGCTTGGTTTAACCCCTACCGCGTGTCGGTTAACACAAAACCCGGAACTATCAGGGAATTGAATAGCACCCTGTCACAGCAACCAGCCAGTGTCTACGTGCAGCATCGCGACTGGATCAGAACGTCGGGCGACCGTTTTGTTCTCGACCCTGGTATCCCTGAGGTTCAGGATTGGATCACATCAATAGTTGCGGAAGTGGTTTCCCGTTATCCGATAGATGGCGTGCAGTTCGACGATTATTTCTACACTGAATCACCGGGTTCGCTGCTGAACGATAACGAGACGTACCGCAAATATGGGAGAGCTTTTGCATCAAAAGCAGACTGGCGGCGTAACAATACCCAGCAATTAATTGCAAAGGTATCGCACACCATTAAAAGCATTAAGCCAGAGGTTGAATTTGGCGTTAGCCCGGCAGGCGTCTGGCGCAACCGATCACACGATCCGCTCGGTTCCGATACCCGAGGCGCAGCCGCCTATGACGAATCCTATGCAGATACCCGCCGTTGGGTAGAACAAGGTTTACTGGATTATATTGCCCCACAAATTTACTGGCCTTTCTCACGTAGCGCCGCACGTTATGACGTACTGGCAAAATGGTGGGCAGATGTCGTTAAACCGACCAAAACCCGTCTATATATCGGTGTTGCCTTCTATAAAGTGGGTGAACCCTCAAAGATAGAACCTGACTGGATGGTTAACGGCGGCGTGCCAGAACTAAAAAAGCAGCTTGATCTTAACGATGCTGTACCCGAAATTAGCGGCACGATTCTGTTCCGCGAAGATTACCTTAATAAGCCACAGACCCAACAAGCCGTTAGTTATCTGCAAAGTCGTTGGGGAAGTTAAACGCCCTGTTTTACTGTGTCATGCCGGTGATGTAAGCACCGGCTTGTCACCCTGCAAAAATGCCGTAACCTCTTAAATAAAATTATCTCCATATAAGCCGATTGCTATAATCCTCTGATTAATTAGTATCAACATGAAAAACAATACGATATTCGTCACCACCGAAAAATAATCACGATGGGCTATACTCTTCAGAAGAACAGTAGCGTAGATTAAAACTGTCTAATCCGTTTATTTCTTTTCATTATATCCTCATATTTCAGGAGAATATGGTGCGATAAGTCTGTCCAGTATGTTGCGTTTCGTTTTTCGATCCCATCTGCCTTTCCAGTCGTATAAGGGGCTGAATTATGGAGATGTACTTTAAAAGAATGAAAGATGAGTGGACTGGATTAGTGACCCAGGCTTCCCCTCTCATTCGCGCTAAAGCCGCAGAAATTGCTGTTGCACATGCCCATTACCTGAGCAATGAGTTTTATCGTATTGTACGCACTGACCCACATGCCGAAGAGTTTTTGAGTAACGAACAGGTTGAAAGGCAACTTAAAAGTGCTCTGGAAACATGGATTATCGATGTGCTCTCTGCGCAAGCGGACGATGTTGATAGGCTTATACAAATCCAACATACCGTGGCCGAAGTACATGCCCGTATTGGCATTCCCGTAGAAATCGTTGAGATGGGTTTTCGTGTATTGAAGAAAATCCTCTATCCAGCAATATTTTCCTCTGATTATTCGCCTGCGGATAAATTTCAGGTTTATCATTTTTCGATTAACAGTATCGATATAGCCATGGAAGTTATGACCCGGGCGTTTACCTTTAGCGACAGTAGTGCGGCTAAAGAAGACGAGAACTATCGTATCTTTTCACTACTGGAAAATGCCGAAGAAGAAAAAGAACGGCAAATAGCCTCATTACTTTCATGGGAATTAGATGTTATTTATAAAGTCCTGTTGGATTCTGATTTAGGCAGCAGCTTACCGTTAAGCCAGGCGGATTTTGGCTTATGGTTTAACCATAAAGGTCGTCATTATTTTAGCGGTATTGCCGAAGTAGGTCATATCTCCCGCCTTATTCAGGATTTCGACGGGGTTTTTAATCAGACAATACTCCATGCTAAAAATCTGAGTAACAAAAGTCTGCGAGTGAAGTTTTTATTGCAGATACGAAATACCGTATCGCAAATTACCACCTTACTACGAGAACTGTTTGAAGAAGTTTCTCGCCATGAAGTGGGAATGGATGTGTTGACTAAGCTACTTAACCGCCGTTTCCTGCCGACTATCTTCAAACGTGAAATTGCCCATGCCAATCGGGCTGGCACGCCGTTGTCTGTTCTAATCATTGATGTTGATAAATTCAAAGAGATCAATGATACATGGGGACATAACACCGGCGACGAAATTCTGCGTAAAGTCTCGCAGGCGTTTTACGACAATGTTCGTAGTAGTGATTATGTTTTCCGCTACGGTGGTGATGAATTTATCATTGTTCTGACAGAAGCCTCAGAAACTGACACTTTACGTACCGCAGAACGTATCCGCAGTCGGGTAGAAAAAACCAAACTGAAAGCTGCAAACGGCGAAGATATTTACCTCTCTCTGTCCATTGGCGCCGCCATGTTTAATGGACATCCGGATTATGAACGTTTAATTCAAATAGCCGACGAAGCTCTGTATATCGCCAAAAGACGAGGTAGAAACCGTGTTGAACTCTGGAAAGCCAGTCTTTAGATTCGCCCGGATGCAGAGGTAATCATGAAGCTAACCGATGCAGAGAATGCCGCTGACGGCATTTTTTTCCCCGCGCTTGAGCAAAATATGATGGGCGCGGTGTTAATTAACGAAAATGATGAAGTGATGTTTTTCAACCCCGCAGCAGAAAAGCTTTGGGGATATAAACGCGAAGAGGTCATTGGCAATAACATCGATATGCTGATTCCCCATAATTTGCGCCCTGCACACCCTGAATACATCCGGCATAACCGCGAAGGTGGTAAAGCGCGTGTCGAAGGAATGAGCCGGGAATTGCAGCTTGAGAAAAAAGATGGCAGTAAAATATGGACACGATTTGCCCTGTCAAAAGTGACTGCCGAGGGGAAAATTTATTACCTGGCGCTGGTGCGAGATGCCAGCGTTGAAATGGCGCAGAAAGAACAGACCCGGCAGTTGCTTATTGCCGTGGATCATCTCGACCGACCTGTGATTGTGCTTGATCCTGAGCGTCATATCGTTCAGTGCAATCGCGCGTTTACAGAAATGTTCGGCTATTGCATCAGCGAAGCCAGCGGTATGCAGCCCGATGCGCTGCTTAACATTCCTGAATACCCGACAGATAACCGCATCCGCTTACAGCAGCTTTTGTGGAAAACCTCCCGCGATCAAGATGAATTTTTGCTATTAACGCGCACGGGTGAAAATATCTGGATTAAAGCGTCTATCAGTCCGGTCTATGACGTGCTTGCTCATCTACAAAACCTGGTAATGACCTTCTCAGATATCACCGAAGAACGGCAAATCCGCCAACTGGAAGGCAACATCCTCGCCGCCATGTGCAGCAGCCCGCCGTTTCACGAAATGGGCGAAATCATTTGCCGTAATATTGAATCCATTCTTCATGAATCGCATGTTTCGCTGTATGCATTGCGTAATGGGATGCCAGTGCATTGGGCGTCGTCCTCTCATGGGACAGAAGTAAAGAATGCACAAAGCTGGGCTGTTACTATTCGCCAGCGCGATGGCGCACCAGCGGGAGTTCTGCAAATCAAGACGGCTGCAGGGACAGAAACCAGTGCATTTGTCGAACGAGTGGCAGATATCAGCCAGCATATGGCCGCACTGGCGCTGGAACAGGAGAAAAGCCGCCAGCACATCGAACAGCTAATCCAGTTTGATCCGATGACCGGTTTGCCAAATCGCAATAATCTGCACAATTACCTCGATGACCTTGTTGATAGAGCCGTCTCTCCGGTGGTTTATCTTATTGGCGTCGACCATATTCAGGATGTGATCGACAGCCTCGGCTATGCGTGGGCCGATCAGGCATTGTTAGAAGTCGTTAATCGCTTTCGTGAAAAACTCAAACCCGATCAGTATCTCTGCCACGTTGAAGGTGCACAGTTTGTCCTCATTAGTCTGGAGGATGAAGTCAGCAACATTACCCAAATCGCTGATGAGCTACGCAACGTCGTTAGCAAACCGGTCATCATTGACGATCAGCCTTTTCCTTTAACCGTAAGCATTGGTATCAGTTACGACGTTGGTAAAAACCGTGACTACCTGCTTTCTACCGCCCACAATGCAATGGATTTCATTCGCAAAAACGGCGGTAACGGCTGGCAGTTCTTTAGCCCGACAATGAACGAGATGGTTAAAGAGCGGTTGATATTAGGCGCGGCGCTGAAAGAAGCAATCAGCAACAACCAGTTGAAGCTGGTTTACCAGCCGCAGATCTTCGCCGAAACGGGCGAACTGTATGGTATTGAAGCTCTTGCTCGCTGGTATGACCCGCAGCATGGACATGTTCCCCCTTCCCGGTTTATTCCCCTCGCAGAAGAGATTGGTGAAATTGAAAATATTGGTCGTTGGGTAATTGCTGAAGCCTGTCGCCAGTTAGCAGAATGGCGAAGCCAGAATATTCATATCCCGGCGTTATCCGTAAACTTATCTGCGCTGCATTTTCGCAGTAATCAGCTACCCAATCAGGTTTGCGATGCGATGGAAGCCTGGCAGATTGACGGCCACCAGCTGACGGTGGAAATCACTGAAAGCATGATGATGGAACACGATACGGAGATCTTTAAACGCATCCAGATCCTGCGGGATATGGGCGTAGGTTTATCTGTCGACGATTTCGGTACAGGCTTTTCCGGCTTATCTCGCTTAGTCAGCCTGCCGGTAACGGAAATTAAAATCGATAAAAGTTTCGTCGATCGTTGCCTGAGCGAAAAACGCATCCGTGCCTTATTAGAAGCCATTACCAGCATTGGGCAAAGCCTGAACTTAACCGTAGTGGCGGAAGGTGTGGAAACGAAAGAACAGTTTGAGATGTTACGCAAGATCCACTGCCCCGTGATTCAGGGCTATTTCTTCTCACGTCCTTTGCCCGCTGAGGAGATCCCTGGCTGGATGTCTACTACGCTACCGCTTCAAATCGACGCTTAGTACATCTTGCCCGCGCAGGCGGGCAAGATGCCATGTATTTATATTCAGCCATTCGCCCGATGCTATATTAAAATTTGTACTGAATGCCCGCGCCAATAATGTAATTATAGTTTTGCATCCCTGGCGAATCTTTCTCTTTTACGCTTTCACCCTTTTCTTTATAAGAAATTACTGTGTTACCAATATCATTAGAGAATCTACTCCATGACATTTCTGTGAAAATACGTGCCTGTGAATTAATGTTATACCCCACATTAATAAGACCTGAATAATATTTTTGGTTGGATACTTTATCTTTAAATGTAATGTTGCGCAAATAATGCTGATCTGTTCCTTTCCCTTCTCCCCAGGCGCTATATTTAAATTGAGCAATAATATCAAAATCATGATAGATATATTTACCAGAAAGACCTAAATAAGGCGCACTGAATTTTTGTTGGTAGCCAATAACTCTTTGGTTATGAGGAATATCTCCAGTGTCGGCACCATTATCATAACTATAGTAACCTCCTTTCGCCGTCCAACTGAAACGTGTCTCCTGATAGCCTAACATGGCGCCGAGTTGGTAGTTTTGATCCTTTAAAAACCAACCTGTCATATTGAGATCAAACTGATTTGCAAAATTCAACCGCGTTGCCGGATGATGTGACCAATCGCTCCAGTGGTGCTGCCCCGGCTCGAGCCAGTCATAATCATCCATCAGCGTGCCGGCAGACGCAATCGTCGTCCAGCCTTTAGCATTAAGCGTCAGCCATGAGATTGCATCCCAGGTTAGCCCCATTTTAATAATGGGGGTATTTTGAATTTTCCAGTCCAGTTGGCTAAGTTTGCCGCCATCGCTATAAACAAACTCACCTGACTCACCATTCAGAAATGAAAGAGAAGCATCACCAAAGACATTGTCAGATAAGAAATTAAATTCTGAAGATGCGCTTGCATACTGACTTAGAGATATTAAAGCAATAGCAAAAGAGACCTTTTTCATCAACATAGTTTCATCCTTATTAAACAATGTTAATTAGCTCATTAATTAAATTTAATTAATTCAAATTAATTAAATCAACTGAATATTACAATGCCATAAATGTTTCTCACCATCAAACAGAGAACATAAATAAACAGAGTTTTACTGTTATTCTGAACGGAATAGGAGTTTACAACCTGATGTAATAATGATTGTTCGGGAACAGGCGGGAATAACGAAAAAATGACGATGCAGTTTAAATGCAAGATTTCATTGGGATAAACAGAAAATATTGGTGTAAATGCTTGCCGGATGACAACATCATCCGGCAAGTACTTATGCTTTCAACTGGTAATCCAGCGTAATTTCCGCTTTCAGTACCTGAGAAACCGGGCATCCGGCTTTTGCTTTCTGAATAATGCCGTCAAAGGTTGAGGCATCAATACCCGGTACGGCAACTTCACTCTTCAGTGCGATTTTGGTAATCGCGAAACCAGCATCGACTTTATCCAGCGATACATCGGCAGTGGTATCAATCGATGTTGGCGTGAATCCCGCTTCCCCCAGCATTAATGAAAGCGCCATCGAGAAACAAGCGGCATGTGCCGCGCCAATCAATTCTTCAGGGTTGGTTCCTTTTTCGCCTTCAAAACGTGTGTTAAATCCATACGGCTGTTGGTTCAGCACGCCGCTCTCGGTGGATACTGTTCCCTTCCCGCGTTTGATATCGCCTTCCCAGTGTGCCTGACCTTTCTTATGGATTGTCATTGTTGCTCTCCTGTGGGCTTAAAAAGGAAATTATAGACTACGTGAGAAACAGCACGAGGATAAGCAGGATATTCCGAATAAAATCCGGCGAAAATATTACCTCTGCACTTAAATCAAATTACCACAACAGACGACTGGAATATATGTATTGAGAGATACCGCAGCAATATAAATCCACAAATACCAATAATAATACTCATGAATATCATGTAGTTAAAATATAAAATTCATCAACCAGGACTAATCTTAACAACGAAGCGGCAAATATTTGCCATGCTGAATGTGCTTTATAAA
This sequence comes from Escherichia sp. 93.1518, assembly GCF_013368915.2. Taxonomy (NCBI): domain Bacteria; kingdom Pseudomonadati; phylum Pseudomonadota; class Gammaproteobacteria; order Enterobacterales; family Enterobacteriaceae; genus Escherichia; species Escherichia sp. 93.1518. Next base: position 56,089 of record NZ_JABWMT020000026.1, on the reverse strand, counting down.
TCTGCGATCCGTAGCAGACACCATAAATACACAGACACGGAGAATCACTATGTTTACTTATTATCAGGCAGAAAATTCAACAGCAGAACCCGCTCTGGTTAATGCCATTGAGCAAGGCCTTCGGGCAGAGCACGGTGTTGTCACTGAAGATGACATTCTCATGGAGCTGACCAAATGGGTGGAAGCTTCTGATAACGACATCCTCAGTGATATCTACCAGCAAACCATCAATTATGTGGTCAGTGGCCAGCACCCTACGCTTTAAGCTGCTATGCTTGATCGGCAACCTAATTTAGGGGTTTAGCACGTGTTTCTTCGCTACGGCGATGTTGTCCTTAAAACTAGCAACAGGATTGAGGAGTTAAAATGAAATCGAACCGTCAGGCACGTCATATTCTTGGACTGGATCATAAAATTTCTAACCAGCGCAAAATAGTTACCGAAGGTGACAAATCCAGCGTGGTAAATAACCCAACCGGCAGAAAACGCCCCGCTGAAAAGTAATTCTTAACAATCAGTCCTCAATGACGATTAAACACCATTGCCTGCGCAATGGTGTTTTTGTTTTTATCTGCTTTATACTTGGGGGCGACGCCCTGGCGGTAAAGCAAAGACGATAAAAACCCCAGGGATGGATATTCAAAAAAGAGTGAGTGACATGGAACCAAAAACAAAAAAACAGCGTTCGCTTTATATTCCTTACGCTGGCCCTGTACTGCTGGAATTTCCGTTGTTGAATAAAGGCAGCGCCTTCAGCATGGAAGAACGCCGTAACTTCAACCTGCTGGGGTTACTGCCGGAAGTGGTCGAAACCATCGAAGAACAAGCGGAACGAGCATGGATCCAGTATCAGGGATTCAAAACCGAAATCGACAAGCACATCTACCTGCGTAACATCCAGGATACTAACGAAACCCTCTTCTACCGACTGGTAAACAATCATCTTGATGAGATGATGCCCGTTATTTACACCCCGACCGTTGGCGCAGCCTGTGAGCGTTTTTCTGAGATCTACCGCCGTTCGCGCGGCGTGTTTATCTCTTACCAGAACCGCCACAATATGGACGACATTCTGCAAAACGTGCCGAATCACAACATTAAAGTGATTGTGGTGACGGATGGCGAACGTATCCTGGGTCTTGGTGACCAGGGCATCGGCGGGATGGGTATTCCAATCGGTAAACTGTCGCTCTATACCGCCTGTGGTGGCATCAGCCCGGCGTATACTCTTCCGGTGGTGCTGGATGTCGGCACCAATAACCAGCAACTGCTTAACGACCCGTTGTATATGGGCTGGCGTAATCCGCGTATCACTGACGACGAATACTATGAATTCGTTGACGAATTTATCCAGGCAGTGAAGCAACGCTGGCCGAACGTGTTGCTACAGTTTGAAGACTTTGCACAAAAAAATGCGATGCCGTTGCTTAACCGCTATCGCCATGAAATTTGTTCTTTTAACGATGACATTCAGGGCACTGCGGCGGTAACAGTCGGCACACTGATCGCAGCCAGCCGCGCAGCAGGTGGTCAGTTAAGCGAGAAAAAAATCGTCTTCCTCGGCGCAGGTTCAGCGGGATGCGGCATTGCCGAAATGATCATCGCCCAGACCCAGCGCGAAGGATTAAGCGAGGAAGCGGCGCGGCAGAAAGTGTTTATGGTCGATCGCTTTGGTCTGCTCACCGACAAGATGCCGAACCTGCTGCCTTTCCAGACCAAACTGGTGCAGAAACGCGAAAACCTCAGTGACTGGGATACCGACAGCGATGTGCTGTCACTGCTGGATGTGGTGCGCAATGTAAAACCAGATATTCTGATTGGCGTCTCAGGACAGACCGGGCTGTTTACGGAAGAGATCATCCGTGAGATGCATAAACACTGTCCGCGTCCGATCGTGATGCCGCTGTCTAACCCGACTTCACGCGTGGAAGCCACTCCGCAGGACATTATCGCCTGGACCGAAGGTAACGCGCTGGTCGCCACCGGTAGCCCGTTTAATCCAGTGGTATGGAAAGACAAAATCTATCCTATCGCCCAGTGCAACAACGCCTTTATTTTCCCAGGCATCGGGCTGGGTGTTATTGCTTCCGGCGCGTCACGTATCACCGATGAGATGCTGATGTCGGCAAGTGAAACTCTTGCTCAGTATTCGCCGCTGGTGCTGAACGGCGAAGGTCTGGTACTGCCGGAACTGAAAGATATCCAGAAAGTCTCCAGAGCGATTGCTTTTGCCGTTGGCAAAATGGCGCAGCAGCAAGGCGTGGCGGTGAAAACGTCTGCCGAAGCTTTGCAACAATCCATTGACGATAATTTCTGGCAAGCCGAATACCGCGACTACCGCCGTACCTCCATCTAAGTCTCCGCCCGGTAGTGAATGTTACCGGGCAATTATCCTCTCCCTTTTTCAGATCTCATCCATACTGGGTAGTGGCAAATAAATCTCATTTGCCTCACCTGCTATGCAGAACATCATCCGAAAAGGAGGAACTATGAAGGCTGCGGTTGTTACGAAGGATCATCATGTTGACGTTACGGATAAAACGCTGCGCTCACTGAAACATGGCGAAGCCCTGCTGAAAATGGAGTGTTGTGGCGTATGTCATACCGATCTTCATGTTAAGAATGGCGATTTTGGTGATAAAACCGGCGTGATTCTGGGACACGAAGGCATTGGTGTTGTGTCAGAAGTTGGCCCAGGTGTCACCTCATTAAAACCAGGCGATCGCGCAAGCGTGGCATGGTTTTACGAAGGATGCGGTCATTGCGAATACTGTAACAGTGGTAACGAAACGCTCTGCCGTTCAGTTAAAAACGCCGGATACAGCGTTGATGGCGGCATGGCGGAAGAGTGCATCGTAGTGGCTGATTACGCAGTAAAAGTGCCAGATGGCCTGGACTCGGCTGCTGCCAGCAGCATTACCTGTGCGGGCGTCACCACCTATAAAGCGGTGAAGCTGTCAAAAATTCGTCCCGGTCAGTGGATTGCTATCTATGGTCTTGGTGGCTTGGGTAACCTCGCCCTGCAATACGCGAAGAATGTCTTTAACGCCAAAGTGATCGCCATTGATGTCAATGATGAGCAGTTAAAACTGGCAACTGAAATGGGCGCTGATTTAGCGATTAACTCACGCACCGAAGACGCCGCCAAAATTGTGCAGGAGAAAGCGGGCGGTGCACACGCTGCGGTTGTTACAGCAGTAGCCAAAGCCGCATTTAACTCGGCGGTTGATGCCGTTCGTGCAGGCGGGCGTGTTGTGGCAGTCGGTCTGCCGCCGGAGTCCATGAGCCTGGACATCCCACGGCTGGTGCTGGATGGTATTGAAGTGGTCGGTTCACTGGTCGGCACGCGCCAGGATCTCACCGAAGCTTTCCAGTTTGCCGCCGAAGGTAAAGTGGTGCCCAAAGTCGCCCTGCGTCCGTTAGCGGACATCAACACCATCTTTACCGAGATGGAAGAAGGCAAAATCCGTGGCCGTATGGTGATTGATTTCCGCCGCTAAGAGACCATTGCTGCGACTGCCAGTCCTGGTGTCGCAGCATCGCACTCTCTCCAACATGAAATGGCTAAATGGATTATTGTTACGTAAGAAGGAACAACAATGATAGTGTTCCCAGTGAAGGAACACTACTGAGAGTAAAGATACTGATGAAAATGGCCAATCATCCCCACCCAGGGGACATCATTCAGGAATCACTGGACGAACTGAACGTCAGCCTGCGCGAGTTTGCCAGAGCAATGGAAATTGCGCCCTCAACGGCAAGCCGATTGCTGACCGGAAAAGCGGCTTTGACGCCGGAAATGGCGATTAAACTTTCCGTGGTGATCGGCAGTTCGCCGCAAATGTGGTTGAATCTGCAAAACGCGTGGAGTCTGGCAGAGGCTGAAAAAACGGTGGATGTGTCGCGACTACGCCGTCTGGTTACGCAATAAAAAAATGGCGCCTTTTACAGCGCCATTTTCAGCTTAACGTTCAAAAGAGATTATATCCCTTCTTCACTCTCTTTTTTTGCTTCTGCCTTCTCGATTTCACGATACCAGCGCGGATGGTGTTTCTTCGCCCAGCGACGGCTCACCTTCCCTTCGATCATCCCTTTAATCGACCCTTTCACCCAGAATGCCATATACATATGGATAAGGATGGCGTGGATCAGGATGATACCCGCTGCCGCGTGGATCAGCAGGCTGTAGCGGACAACCTGCATCGGGAAGTACTGCGCAAAGTACGGACGCCAGATAATCACCCCGGTCACCAGCAGCACGAAAATCATGCTCATGATTGACCAGAACATCATCTTCTGTCCGGCGTTGTACTTACCAACATCCGCCACTTTGTGCTCATTGCCTTTCAATACTTCGACAATGTTCAACAGCCACGGAATATCTTTCTTATCCGGGATGTTGTGATGCACAAAGCGGAAGAACATAAACATCAGCGCGACGAAAATCGCAATGCCGAAGAACGGGTGCAAAATGCGTCCCATCTGCGGCGTACCGAAGGTTTGCGTCAGCCATTGCAGCGTCGGGAAGAAGAACGAAATCCCGGACAGCGCCACCAGGAAGAAGCAAATCACCACGGTCCAGTGACAGGCGCGATCAATAAACTTTGTGCGCACAATCATTTTCGACTTACTCATGATGATCCTCCTCGTCATCGTCCACTTCCTTATTCGGGCCAATACCGATGTAGTGGAAAATCAACCCGGCAAAAGTGGCGATAAAGCCAGCCGCTGCCAGCGGTTTCAACGCGCCTTTCCACAAGCTCACCGAGGTATCGATCTTCGGATCTTTCGGCAGACCGTGATACAGCTCCGGCTGATCGGCGTGATGCAGCACGTACATGACGTGCGTACCACCGACACCTTCCGGGTTGTAGACGCCAGCATGTTCGTAACCACGCGCTTTCAGTTTCGCCACGCGCTGTTCCGCCAGCTCCAGCATCTCCTTCTTGGTGCCGAAGTGGATAGCCCCGGTCGGGCAAGTTTTTACACAAGCCGGTTCCTGGCCGACGCTGACGCGATCGACGCAGAGCGTGCATTTATATACCCGGTTATCCTCTTTGTTGAGGCGCGGAATATTAAACGGACACCCGGCAATGCAGTAACCACAGCCGATACAGTTTTCCGACTGGAAATCGACAATGCCGTTAGCGTACTGAATGATTGCACCAGCAGACGGGCACGCCTTCAGGCAGCCCGGATCTTCACAGTGCATACAGCCGTCTTTACGAATCAGCCACTCCAGCTTGCCGTTCTGTTCGGTTTCGCTAAAGCGCATCACCGTCCAGGACTTGGCGCTCAGATCGGCGGGGTTATCGTAAACCCCGACGCAGTGCCCCACTTCATCACGGATGTCGTTCCACTCCGAACACGCCACCTGACAAGCTTTACAGCCGATACAGGTGGAAACGTCGATAAGTTTCGCGACTTCTGCTTTGTAATCACGCACCTGAGAAGGCGGCGTGATGGAGTTAGTTGCGGACCTTTTGATAATGTCCTGCGTTTCCATAGCCATCTGTTCGCCCCCTTACGCCTTCTCGATGTTTACTAAGAACGCTTTATATTCCGGCGTTTGCGAGTTTGCATCACCGACATTCGGCGTCAGAGTGTTAGCGATATAACCTTTACGCGCGACACCCTCAAAGCCCCAGTGGATTGGAATACCCACCGTTTCAACCTGCTGACCGTTTACATTCAGCGGTTTCAGACGGCGCGTTACCACAGCCACCGCGCGGATAAAGCCACGCTTGCTGGAGACAGTGACACGATCGCCATTGGCAATGCCTTTCGCCGCCGCCAGCGTTTCGCTGATTTCCACAAACTGTTCCGGCTGGGCGATTGCGTTGAGCAATGCGTGCTTGGTCCAGGTGTGGAAGTGCTCGGTCAGACGATAAGTTGTACCCACATACGGGAACTGCTCTTTTTTACCCATCCGCAGCGCGTCTTGTTCATACAGACGAACGACCGGGTTAGAAACCACGTTCGGATGCAGTGGGTTAGTTCCCAGCGGCGTCTCAATCGGCTCGTAGTGTTCCGGGAACGGACCTTCCGCCATTTTGTTGATGGCAAACAGGCGTCCCATCCCTTCCGGCTGCATGATAAACGGCCCGGTTGGCGTACCCGGCGCGGCATTGCCGAAGTCAGGAATATCGTTACCCGTCCACTTGCTGCCGTTCCACTGGATCAGCATTCGTTTCGGATCCCACGGTTTACCGTTGATATCCGCTGAAGCACGGTTGTACAGCACGCGACGGTTGAGCGGCCACGCCCAGGCCCATCCCAGCGTATTCCCCAGACCGGACGGGTCGGAGTTATCGCGGTTGGCCATCTGGTTGCCCTGCTCTGTCCAGCTACCGGTGTAGATCCAGCAAGAAGATGCGGTCGTACCGTCATCACGCAGATGCGCAAAGCTGCTCAGCAACTGACCTTTCTTCGCAATCAGCACGCCATTAGCGTCATAGAGATCTTCCAGCGCATAGCCGTTGTTCTCTTTTGCCACTTCGTCAGACTGCGGCTCGTGCGGCTGCTTGTAGTTCCAGCTCATCTTCATCAGCGGTTCTACGCCTTTACCACCTTCAGCTTTGTACAGCTCGCGCAGGTGATGGTAGATACCCGCCAGAATTTCGCCGTCGTTACGCGCTTCGCCAGGTGCGTCCTGACCTTTCCAGTGCCACTGCAACCAGCGACCGGAGTTGGCGATAGAACCATCTTCTTCAGCAAAGCAGGTCGAAGGCAGGCGGAATACTTCAGTCTGGATAGACGCCGGATCGACATCGTTCGACTCGCCGTGGTTCTGCCAGAAAGTAGACGTTTCAGTCACCAGCGGATCGATAACCACCATGTACTTCAGCTTACTCAGGCAGCTAACCACTTTGTTTTTGTCCGGGAAGGACGCAACCGGGTTAAAGCCCTGGCAGAAATAACCGCTGACTTTGCCTTCGTCCATCATGTTGAAATACTTGATGACGTCGTAGGTCTGGTCCCACTTCGGCAGCCAGTCGTAGCCCCAGTTGTTCTCTTTCTGCGCGGCATCGCCGTAGAAAGATTTCATCAGGCTAACGAAGAACTTCGGATAGTTGCTCCAGTAGTTCACCTGATCCGCCAGCGTCGCTTTCGGCGTGTTCGCTTCCAGATAAGACTGCAAATCAACCTGTTTTTCTGACGGCAGCGTCAGATAACCCGGCAGGCTGGTAGAGAGCAGACCTAAGTCGGTCAGACCCTGAATGTTGGAGTGACCACGCAGTGCGTTCACGCCGCCACCAGCCATACCCATGTTGCCGAGCAGCAACTGGATCATCGCCATAGTACGGATGTTCTGCGCACCCACGGTGTGCTGCGTCCAGCCCAGCGCGTACAGGAAGGTGGTTGTGCGATCCGGTGCGCTGGTGGAGGCCAGCACTTCACACACTTTCAGGAAGTCGGCTTTTGGCGTACCGCAGATGTTTTCAACGACGTCCGGCGTGTAGCGGGAAACGTGCGCTTTCAGCAGGTTCCACACACAGCGCGGATGAGTCAGCGTGTCATCGCGTTTCGCATAGCCGTTTTCATCGAACTGATAGTTCCAGGACGACTTATCGTACTGGCGTTTTTCAGCGTCATAACCACTGAACAGACCGTCTTCGAAAGCAAAATCATCACGCACCAGCAGGCTGGCGTTGGTGTAATGCTTAACGTATTCAGCGTTGATTTTGTTGTTTTCGATCAGGTAGCGCAAAACGCCAGACAAGAACGTAATGTCCGTACCGGAACGAATAGGTGCGTAAATATCCGCTACAGAAGCGGTACGCGTAAAACGGGGATCGACAACGATCAGGGTTGCATCGTTGTTGTTTTTCGCTTCCATCGCCCAGCGGAAACCGACGGGATGCGCTTCAGCAGCGTTACCGCCCATTACCATTACGACGTTAGCGTTTTTGATATCCACCCAGTGGTTGGTCATCGCACCGCGACCAAATGTTGGAGCAAGACTTGCTACCGTTGGTCCGTGTCAGACGCGCGCCTGGTTGTCTACCGCCAGCATCCCGAGGGAGCGGGCAAATTTTTGGGTCAGCATCCCGGTTTCGTTGCTGGCGCCGGAAGCACACAGCATACCGGTAGAAAGCCAACGGTTTACCGTTACGCCCTGCTCATTCTTTTCAATAAAGTTGGCGTCACGGTCAGCTTTCATCAGCTTCGCAATACGGGAGAATGCTTCTTCCCAGCTAATGCGCTGCCATTTATCAGAGCCTGGCGCACGATATTCCGGGTAACGCAGACGGTTTTCGCTGTTCACGTAATCCAGCAAACCGGCGCCTTTCGGGCACAGTGCGCCGCGACTTACCGGATGATCCGGGTCACCTTCAATGTGATAAATCGCTTCTCTGGCGTTTTTCGCGCCATCACCCAGGCTATACATCAATAGCCCGCAACCTACGGAACAGTATGTGCAGGTGTTACGGATCTCTTTAGCGCGTAATAATTTGTAGTTTCGCGCCTGAGCCAGTGCTTGCTTCGGGGCAAAGCCCAATGCCGCTACTGTTGTTCCAGCCATACCGCCCGCGCAGATTTTAAAAAATTGTCTGCGACTGACGTCCATTGCTTTCCTCTTTTTTCAGGGGTATTACTGCGCGAGGAAACTAACAGTAAAATTCTGAATCTTTTTGCGCGAAATCAAAAAGAACACGTGTTTGCCACAAAATAATCCGCCTGCGCAAATTGACCTACCTCAATGGCGGTAGAAAAACGCACCACTGCCTGACAGGCCGGTTAAAAAAATGCTATAAATTTCAGCTTAATTTTTAACGGCAAGAGAGACTAAACAGCGAGCATGACACGACAAAAAGCAACGCTCATAGGGCTAATCGCGATCGTCCTGTGGAGCACCATGGTGGGGTTAATTCGCGGCGTCAGTGAGGGGCTTGGTCCGGTCGGTGGTGCGGCGGCGATCTATTCATTAAGCGGACTGCTGTTAATATTCACCGTTGGATTCCCACGTATCCGGCAGATCCCGAAAGGCTATTTACTTGCTGGCAGCGTATTGTTCGTGAGTTATGAAATCTGCCTCGCGCTTTCCTTAGGTTATGCTGCTACCCGCCATCAGGCGATAGAAGTAGGCATGGTGAACTATTTATGGCCCAGCCTGACGATACTTTTCGCCATTCTTTTTAATGGTCAGAAAACAAACTGGCTGATTATTCCCGGATTGCTTTTAGCCTTGATGGGTGTCTGTTGGGTATTAGGCGGCGACAATGGGCTACAATATGATGAAATCATCAATAATATTACCACCAGTCCATTAAGTTATTTTTTGGCGTTTATTGGTGCGTTTATCTGGGCAGCTTATTGCACAATCACTAATAAATATGCCCGTGGATTTAACGGCATTACCGTTTTCGTTCTTCTGACGGGAGCAAGTCTATGGATTTACTATTTTATAACGCCACAACCAGAGATGGTTTTTAGCACCCCCGTCATCGTTAAACTCATATCTGCGGCATTTACTTTAGGATTTGCTTACGCCGCCTGGAATGTCGGTATTTTACATGGCAATGTAACGATTATGGCAGTGGGTTCTTATTTTACGCCTGTACTTTCTTCTGCTCTGGCTGCCGTGCTACTCAACGCACCGCTATCGTTCTCATTCTGGCAAGGCGCACTCATGGTCTGTGGCGGTTCTCTGCTCTGTTGGCTGGCGACACGTCACCGATAAAGAAAGATAGCAACGCTTCATGCTGCAACAAAACACGTTCAGGCTATGCGGATTGAAATATTAGTGAAGGCAATGATATATCTTTGTTACATTCAGTAACACATAACCCTTCAGATAATCCGCATTCTCGCCGCGCGGCTGCGCTTTCTTATCTATTCTTTCAGTCAGTATCTCACCTGATTCTCTTAATTCTAAAAGTGGGTCATCGCGCCCAACGTCCTGTCTTTCTTTTTTTCATTACCAACGTGTGCATGTGAGGAAGAATATGGCACTGCAAAATGAGAAAAGTAATCGTTATCTTTTGCGCGACTGGAAGCCAGAAAATCCGGCCTTCTGGGAAAATAAAGGAAAACATATAGCACGAAGAAATCTCTGGATATCAGTCAGTTGTTTACTTCTTGCATTCTGTGTCTGGATGTTATTTAGCGCAGTCACCGTTAATCTCAATAAAATTGGCTTTAATTTTACGACCGATCAGCTTTTTTTATTAACCGCATTACCCTCCGTTTCTGGCGCATTATTACGTGTCCCCTACTCCTTTATGGTGCCTATATTTGGTGGGCGTCGCTGGACTGTTTTTAGTACCGCGATCCTGATTATTCCCTGCGTCTGGCTCGGTATTGCCGTACAAAATCCCCATACTCCTTTTGGAATATTTATTGTTATTGCCTTGCTGTGTGGTTTCGCTGGCGCGAACTTTGCTTCCAGTATGGGCAATATCAGTTTTTTCTTCCCGAAAGCAAAACAAGGTAGCGCATTAGGGATTAATGGCGGATTAGGCAATTTAGGCGTCAGCGTGATGCAACTGGTTGCGCCACTGGTGATTTTTGTTCCGGTATTTGCCTTTCTCGGTGTTAATGGCGTACCGCAGGCCGATGGCTCGGTGATGTCGCTGGCGAACGCTGCATGGATTTGGGTGCCACTGCTGGCAATTGCCACTATCGCCGCCTGGTTTGGGATGAACGATATCGCCAGTTCACGCGCGTCAATTGCCGATCAGTTGCCTGTGTTACAACGCCTGCATCTCTGGTTGTTGAGTTTGCTCTATCTTGCCACCTTCGGTTCGTTTATCGGTTTTTCCGCTGGTTTTGCCATGCTGGCGAAAACTCAGTTCCCGGATGTGAATATTCTGCAACTGGCGTTCTTTGGGCCGTTTATCGGCGCGATTGCCCGGTCAGTTGGCGGTGCTATCTCCGATAAATTTGGTGGCGTGCGGGTGACGCTTATCAACTTTATTTTTATGGCGCTTTTCAGTGCCCTGTTGTTCCTCACTCTGCCTGGTACAGGTTCCGGCAATTTCATCGCATTTTTCGCCGTGTTTATGGGGTTGTTCCTGACAGCGGGTCTGGGTAGTGGCTCCACCTTCCAGATGATTGCCGTCATCTTCCGCCAGATAACCATTTATCGCGTCAAGATGAAAGGCGGCAGCGATGATGAAGCGCAGCGAGAAGCGATCACCGAAACGGCGGCAGCTCTGGGCTTTATCTCAGCCATTGGCGCAGTAGGCGGCTTTTTTATTCCGCAGGCGTTTGGCATGTCGCTGAATATGACCGGCTCTCCGGTGGGCGCGATGAAAGTGTTTTTAATCTTTTACATCATCTGTGTACTGCTGACCTGGCTGGTCTATGGTCGGCGAAAGTTTAGCCAAAAATAAGAGATCGATGCCTGATGTACAACCGTGTCGCATCCGACAAGGCATCAGATCCCAAATCATTCCTGGAGCAGGAGTCATGTCATGAGTAAACTTTTGGATCGCTTTCGCTACTTCAAACAAAAGGGCGAAACCTTTGCCGATGGTCACGGACAGGTGATGCATAGCAACCGCGACTGGGAGGACAGCTATCGCCAGCGTTGGCAATTCGACAAAATCGTGCGTTCCACCCACGGCGTTAACTGTACCGGCTCCTGTAGCTGGAAAATCTACGTTAAAAACGGCTTGGTGACCTGGGAAATTCAGCAGACCGACTACCCACGCACTCGCCCTGACCTACCCAATCATGAACCACGCGGCTGCCCGCGTGGCGCAAGTTACTCCTGGTATCTCTACAGCGCCAACCGCCTGAAATACCCGCTAATTCGTAAACGGCTGATTGAACTGTGGCGCGAAGCACTTAAACAACACAGCGATCCGGTACTGGCGTGGGCATCGATTATGAATGACCCGCAAAAGTGCCTGAGCTACAAGCAGATACGCGGGCGCGGTGGCTTTATCCGCTCCAACTGGCAGGAACTGAATCAACTGATTGCCGCTGCTAACGTCTGGACCATCAAAACCTACGGCCCGGATCGCGTTGCCGGTTTCTCGCCGATCCCGGCGATGTCGATGGTCTCTTACGCCGCCGGAACGCGTTATTTATCACTACTTGGCGGCACCTGCTTAAGTTTCTATGACTGGTATTGTGACCTGCCGCCCGCCTCGCCGATGACCTGGGGCGAGCAAACCGACGTGCCGGAATCCGCCGACTGGTATAACTCCAGCTACATCATTGCCTGGGGTTCTAACGTACCGCAGACGCGCACGCCAGACGCCCACTTCTTTACCGAAGTACGTTACAAAGGCACCAAAACTATCGCCATTACCCCAGACTACTCGGAAGTAGCAAAACTGTGCGACCAGTGGCTGGCGCCAAAGCAAGGCACCGATAGCGCACTGGCAATGGCGATGGGACATGTGATTTTAAGAGAGTTTCATCTCGACAACCCCAGCGACTACTTTATCAACTACTGCCGCCGCTACAGCGATATGCCGATGCTGGTGATGCTGGAACCGCGCGACGATGGCAGCTACGTGCCTGGACGCATGATCCGCGCGTCTGACCTGGTGGATGGTCTGGGTGAAAGCAACAATCCGCAGTGGAAAACCGTGGCAGTTAATACCGCTGGGGAACTGGTGGTGCCGAACGGTTCGATTGGTTTTCGCTGGGGAGAAAAAGGCAAATGGAATCTGGAATCCATTGCCGCAGGTTCAGAAACAGAGTTGTCGTTAACCCTGCTCGGTCAACACGACGCTGTTGCTGGCGTGGCTTTCCCCTACTTTGGCGGCATTGAAAACCCGCATTTTCGCAGCGTAAAACACGATCCGATTCTGGTACGCCAGCTTCCGGTGAAAAATCTGACGCTCGCCGATGGCAGTACCTGTCCGGTGGTCAGCGTTTATGATCTGGTGCTGGCGAATTACGGTCTCGATCGCGGGCTGGAAGATGAAAACAGCGCGAAAGATTACGCTGAAATCAAAGCCTACACGCCGGCCTGGGGCGAGCAAATTACCGGCGTGCCGCGTCAGTATATTGAAACCATCGCCCGTGAATTTGCCGATACTGCCCATAAAACCCACGGACGTTCGATGATTATCCTCGGTGCTGGTGTTAACCACTGGTATCACATGGATATGAACTACCGTGGGATGATCAATATGCTGATCTTCTGCGGTTGTGTCGGGCAAAGCGGTGGCGGCTGGGCGCACTATGTCGGTCAGGAAAAACTGCGTCCGCAAACCGGTTGGTTACCACTGGCCTTTGCGCTTGACTGGAACCGTCCACCGCGTCAGATGAACAGCACCTCATTTTTTTACAATCATTCCAGCCAGTGGCGCTATGAAAAAGTCACCGCTCAGGAATTGCTCTCACCGCTTGCCGATGCCAGTAAATACAGCGGTCATCTGATTGATTTCAACGTTCGCGCCGAACGCATGGGCTGGCTACCTTCTGCGCCGCAGTTGGGGCGTAATCCGCTCACGTTGAAAGCCGAAGCCGACAAGGCCGGATTGTCACCCGCCGAATTTACCGCTCAGGCGCTGAAATCGGGCGATTTACGTATGGCCTGCGAGCAGCCGGATAACGGCAGCAATCATCCGCGTAACCTGTTTGTCTGGCGTTCTAACCTGCTTGGCTCCTCCGGCAAAGGCCATGAGTATATGCAGAAATATCTGCTGGGTACGGAAAGCGGTATTCAGGGGGAAGAACTTGGGCCGACGGAGGGAATTCAACCGGAAGAAGTTGAGTGGCAAACCGCCGCGATAGAGGGCAAGCTCGACCTGCTGGTGACGCTTGACTTCCGCATGTCCAGCACATGTTTATTCTCCGATATCGTCCTGCCCACCGCGACCTGGTACGAAAAAGACGATATGAATACCTCGGATATGCATCCGTTTATTCATCCGCTTTCAGCGGCGGTCGATCCGGCGTGGGAGTCTCGCAGCGACTGGGAAATCTACAAAGGTATCGCCAAAGCATTCTCGCAAGTCTGCGTGGGGCATCTTGGCAAAGAAACAGATATTGTACTGCAACCGTTGTTACACGACTCTCCGGCCGAACTCTCCCAACCGTGTGAAGTGCTCGACTGGCGCAAAGGCGAATGCGACCTGATCCCTGGTAAAACCGCGCCGAATATTGTGGCAGTGGAGCGCGACTACCCTGCCACCTATGAACGTTTTACCTCGCTGGGGCCGTTGATGGACAAACTTGGCAACGGCGGTAAAGGGATTTCGTGGAATACCCAAGATGAAATCGATTTCCTCGGTAAACTCAATTACACCAAACGCGATGGCCCGGCTCAGGGGCGTCCGCTGATTGACACCGCCATTGATGCATCAGAAGTGATTCTGGCGCTGGCACCGGAAACCAACGGTCATGTGGCGGTAAAAGCCTGGCAGGCGCTGGGCGAGATCACCGGGCGCGAACATACTCATCTGGCGCTGCACAAAGAGGATGAGAAGATTCGCTTTCGCGATATTCAGGCGCAGCCGCGTAAAATCATCTCCAGCCCCACCTGGTCCGGTCTGGAAAGCGATCACGTCTCCTATAACGCGGGATACACCAACGTTCACGAGTTAATTCCGTGGCGCACGCTGTCGGGGCGCCAGCAGCTCTATCAGGATCATCCGTGGATGCGTGCCTTTGGTGAAAGCCTGGTGGCTTATCGTCCACCTATCGACACCCGTAGCGTCAGTGAAATGCGCCAGATCCCGCCAAACGGCTTCCCGGAAAAAGCACTTAACTTCCTGACGCCGCACCAGAAATGGGGCATTCATTCTACCTACAGTGAAAACCTGCTAATGCTGACGCTCTCGCGCGGCGGACCGATTGTCTGGATCAGCGAAACCGATGCCCGCGAACTGACCATTGTTGATAACGACTGGGTGGAAGTGTTTAACGCCAACGGTGCGTTGACGGCTCGAGCGGTGGTCAGCCAGCGCGTGCCGCCGGGCATGACCATGATGTATCACGCTCAGGAACGCATTATGAATATCCCCGGATCGGAAGTGACCGGAATGCGCGGCGGTATTCATAACTCAGTCACCCGCGTTTGCCCGAAGCCGACGCATATGATTGGCGGTTACGCGCAACTGGCCTGGGGCTTTAACTACTACGGCACCGTCGGCTCGAACCGCGATGAATTCATCATGATCCGCAAGATGAAGAACGTTAACTGGCTGGATGATGAAGGTCGCGATCAGGTACAGGAGGCGAAAAAATGAAAATACGTTCGCAAGTCGGCATGGTGCTTAATCTCGATAAATGTATCGGCTGCCACACCTGTTCGGTGACCTGTAAAAACGTCTGGACCGGGCGCGAAGGCATGGAATACGCATGGTTTAACAACGTCGAAACTAAACCTGGCATTGGTTATCCGAAAAACTGGGAAGATCAGGAAGAGTGGCAAGGCGGCTGGGTGCGTGATGTGAATGGCAAGATCCGCCCGCGCCTGGGCAGCAAGATGGGCGTAATAACCAAAATCTTCGCCAACCCGGTGATACCGCAGATTGACGACTACTACGAACCTTTCACCTTCGACTACGAACATTTGCATAGCGCGCCGGAAGGTAAACACATTCCCACCGCCCGCCCACGTTCGCTGATTGACGGCAAACGGATGGACAAAGTGATCTGGGGGCCAAACTGGGAAGAACTGCTGGGCGGCGAGTTTGAAAAACGCGCCCGCGACCGCAACTTCGAAGCCATGCAAAAGGAGATGTACGGTCAGTTTGAAAACACCTTCATGATGTACCTGCCGCGCCTGTGCGAACACTGTCTTAACCCTAGCTGCGTGGCGACCTGCCCCAGCGGCGCTATCTACAAACGCGAAGAAGACGGCATTGTGTTGATCGATCAGGATAAATGTCGTGGCTGGCGCTTGTGCATTAGCGGTTGTCCATACAAAAAAATCTACTTCAACTGGAAAAGCGGCAAGTCAGAAAAATGCATCTTCTGTTATCCGCGAATTGAGTCCGGTCAGCCAACGGTCTGCTCCGAAACCTGCGTGGGTCGCATTCGTTATCTTGGTGTACTGCTCTACGACGCCGACCGCATCGAGGAAGCGGCGAGCACCGAGCGCGAAGTTGATCTCTATGAACGCCAGTGCGAAGTGTTCCTCGATCCGCACGATCCCTCAGTGATCGAGGAAGCCCTGAAACAAGGTATCCCGCAAAACGTGATTGAGGCAGCCCAGCGTTCGCCTGTTTACAAAATGGCAATGGACTGGAAACTGGCGCTACCGCTGCACCCGGAATATCGCACCCTGCCGATGGTCTGGTACGTGCCGCCGCTGTCGCCGATTCAGTCTTACGCCGACGCGGGCGGACTGCCCAAAAGCGAAGGCGTGCTTCCCGCCATCGAAAGCCTGCGTATTCCGGTGCAATACCTCGCCAATATGTTGAGTGCGGGCGATACCGGCCCTGTACTGCGGGCACTGAAACGGATGATGGCAATGCGCCACTATATGCGTTCGCAAACCGTAGAAGGCGTAACTGATACCCGCGCAATCGACGAAGTCGGGCTGAGCGTCGCCCAGGTGGAAGATATGTATCGCTATCTCGCTATCGCCAACTATGAAGATCGGTTTGTCATTCCGACCAGTCATCGGGAAATGGCGGGCGACGCCTTCGGTGAACGCAACGGCTGCGGCTTTACTTTTGGCGACGGTTGCCACGGCTCTGATACTAAATTCAACCTGTTCAACAGTAGCCGGATCGATGCTATCGACATTACCGAAGTACGCAATAAAGCGGAGGGGGAATAATGCAAATCCTCAAAGTGATCGGCTTGTTGATGGAGTACCCGGACGAGCTGCTATGGGAGAACAAAGACGACGCGCTGGCGCTGATTCGCCACGACGCGCCGATGCTCACCGATTTCACCTGCGATCTGCTTAATGCGCCGCTGCTGGATAAACAGGCTGAATGGTGTGAAGTGTTTGACCGTGGACGTACCACCTCGCTGCTGCTATTTGAACATGTTCATGCCGAGTCACGCGATCGCGGTCAGGCAATGGTGGATCTGCTGGCGGAGTATGAAAAAGTCGGCCTGCAACTAAATTGTCGCGAGCTACCTGATTATCTGCCTTTGTATCTGGAGTATTTAAGTGTGCTACCCGACAACCAGGCTAAAGAAGGTTTGCTCAACGTTGCGCCAATCCTCGCCCTGCTTGGCGGGCGCTTAAAACAACGCGAGGCGCCGTGGTATCCGTTGTTTGACGCCCTGCTGCATCTGGCGGGAAGTACACTCTCAAGTGACAGTGTCACAAAACAGATACGCAGCGAGGAGCGCGACGACACCCGTCAGGCACTGGATGCGGTGTGGGAAGAGGAACAGGTCAAGTTTATTGAAGATAACGCCACGGCGTGTGACAGCTCGCCGCTTAATCAATATCAGCGACGCTTTAGTCAGGATGTCGCACCGCAGTATGTGGACATCAGTGCGGGAGGTGGGAAATGATTCAGTATCTGAACGTCTTTTTTTACGATATCTACCCGTACTTGTGTGGCACGGTTTTTATCCTCGGAAGCTGGCTGCGCTACGATTACGGGCAGTACACCTGGCGTGCCTCCTCCAGCCAGATGCTGGATAAACGCGGGATGGTGCTGTGGTCGAACTTGTTCCATATCGGCATTCTGGGGATCTTCTTCGGTCATCTGTTCGGCATGTTAACGCCGCACTGGATGTATGCGTGGTTTTTGCCGGTAGCGGTAAAACAGCAGATGGCGATGGTTCTCGGCGGTATTTGCGGTGTATTAACGTTGATTGGCGGTGCGGGGTTGCTGGTGCGCCGTTTAACGAATCCGCGTATCAGGGCGACGTCTTCTGGTGCGGATATCCTGATCCTCGCTATTTTGTTAATTCAGTGCATTCTTGGGTTAACCACCATTCCCTTTTCAGCACAACATCCGGACGGCAGTGAAATGATGAAGCTGGTGGGATGGGCGCAAAGCATCGTCACTTTCCAGGGCGGCGCATCGACGCATCTTGATGGCGTAGCTTACATCTTCCGCGTTCATCTGGTGTTGGGAATGACCATCTTCCTGCTCTTCCCGTTCACCCGACTGGTGCATGTATGGAGCGCACCATTTGAGTACTTTACCCGCAGGTATCAGATTGTACGTTCGCGGCGATAATTCTCATGCTGGCCGGATAGCCTTTCGCTCTCCGGCCGATTGCAGGCTATGATAGTTCTCCAGCCACAGGAGAACGTTAATGAAACCGCAGATTTACCACGTCGATGCTTTTACCTCTCAACCGTTTCGCGGCAATTCTGCCGGTGTTGTTTTCCCTGCCGATAATCTTAGCGAAGCGCAAATGCAACTTATCGCCCGCGAGTTAGGCCATTCGGAAACGGCTTTTCTGCTGCACAGTGACGACAGCGATGTGCGCATCCGCTACTTTACGCCAACGGTTGAAGTGCCGATTTGCGGTCACGCGACGGTAGCAGCGCACTATGTACGTTCAAAGGTATTGGGTTTGGGAAATTGCACCGTCTGGCAAACATCGCTGGCGGGAAAGCACCGTGTCACTATCGAAAAACAAAACGGGGATTATCGTATTTCTCTGGAGCAAGGCTCGCCGGACTTTGAACCGCCGCTGGAAGGTGAAGCTCGCGCGGCAATTATCAACGCGCTTCATCTCACTGAAGACGATATTTTGCCAGGCTTGCCAATTCAGGTGGCAACCACAGGACACTCAAAAGTGATGATTCCGCTGAAACCGGAAGTGGATATCGACGCCCTTTCGCCTGACCTTGCTGCGCTGACCGCTATCAGTAAACAGATTGGCTGCAATGGTTTTTTCCCCTTCCAGATCCGCTCAGGCAAAAATGAAACCGATGGTCGCATGTTCTCGCCTGCGATTGGTATTGTGGAAGATCCGGTGACCGGCAATGCCAATGGCCCGATGGGCGCATGGTTGGTACATCACAACGTATTGCCTCACGATGGCAACGAGTTGCGTGTTAAAGGCCATCAGGGGCGAGCTCTGGGGCGTGACGGCGTGATTGATGTGACGGTGACTATTCGGGACAACCAACCGGAGAAAGTCACCATTTCTGGCACAGCGGTGATTTTGTTTCATGCCGAATGGGCCATTGATCTCTGAAACCGTTGCCGGATAAGGCGTTTGCGCCGCATCCGGCACAAACTATTTCCCTGCCTCCGGATGCGTATCAAACGCCGCCATCACCAGTGCCAGTTCATCCACGGTAAACCCATGTTTCGCATCATCCACGCCCAGTCCAAATTGCTCCTGCATCACGGCATATAACGACGCCACATCCGGTAGATTCAGCTGATCCACCGCGTGCCCATTTTCATAATGGGTGAAATGGAAATTGGTCAGCGTCAGTTTGCCACCGTCCGGCAAATGGCGGCACATCAACAGATGATGGCGAAAATGCGACTGCGGCCAGTGCGCCGACCAGAAATTGCCCATCACATAATCACTTTGTTGCTGCTCGCAGAGATCAAAACGATACATCGACTGCCAGTGCTGATGATGATTAAACTGCAAAACCCAGTTATCACCCTCCTGCAACAACCGATACTCTCCGTGTGGCGTGGTTTGCGCGATATCCGGCACTAAACGGATTGGCGCGGTCAGCGTCTGACCACCAAAACCGACGTCGGCAATCCATTGTTCACCTTCCAGTTCTACTAACAACAGACGGTGCGTGCGCGGCGGTAACGATGCGGGGTTAGATAACACTACGCGACCTAACAAACTGCGAACGTTAAATCCCAGCTCGCGTAACACCCGCTCAAACACACCATTCTGCTCAAAACAGTAACCTCCGCGTCGCGCAGTCACCAGTTTCTCTTCCAGCGATTGATCATCAAGCTGGATTTCTCTCGGCAGCAAAACGTCGAGATTTTCAAATGGAATAGTGCAATTGTGTTTCAGGTGTAATGCTCTTAGCGTATCGATATTGACCGCAGCAGCACCCGTCCAGCGAATACGGGCAAAATAGTGATTCAGAATGGGCGTCATCAGGCGTTTCCCTTAGTGGTTTTCTCAACTTATAACCTGGAATGGACGCCACACCGGCTATTTTGTGCGATCGCGGACAAGCATCACGTTCGCAAATCGCCAATCCCGTTAATTTCGTTACTTATTGCGTTACGAGCTACGCTTTTAAAACAACCTTCTTAGCGAGGCGATACCATGAGCCAATTTATTCCCGTTGAGTTGCATCATGCCAGCCGTCTGTTAAACCACGGCCCTACCGTCTTGATCACCAGTTTCGATGAGCAATCCCAGCGACGTAACATTATGGCTGCGGCCTGGTCGATGCCCGTAGAGTTCGAACCACCACGCGTGGCCATTGTGGTTGATAAATCGACATGGTCACGGGAGTTGATTGAACGTAGTGGCATGTTTGGCATTGTGATCCCAGGAGTCGCAGCAACTAACTGGACGTGGGCAGTGGGCAGCATTTCTGGGCGTGATGAAGATAAGTTTAACTGTTATGGCATTCCGGTTGTGAAAGGCCCGGTACTTGGCTTGCCGGTGGTCGAAGAGAAATGTCTGGCATGGATGGAGTGCCGCTTGCTTCCCGCGACTTCTGCGCAAGAAAAATACGACACGTTGTTTGGCGAAGTGGTATCAGCAGCGGCAGACGCTCGTGTTTTTGTCGAAGGCCGCTGGCAATTTGATGACGATAAACTCAATACGCTACATCATTTAGGCGCTGGCACCTTTGTTACCAGCGGCAAGCGTGTTACGGCAGGTTAAGCATTACATGCTGTAACCGGGTTTCTTTATCAACGTCTCCATTTGGGGCGCGATTTCGGCGTCCCAGACCGCTTGCCATGATTCCGGTTGTATCTGTTGTAGTGCAATGCTTATCGAACTCTCTTTACTGTTCAGATGGCGAATAATGACGTCGGTAATCTCCGCCGCCAGTGCCGTTTTTTGTTGTTCATCCAGTTCACGGGGAAAACATTTAATGTCTATGTGTGGCATTGTTGTGCTCCTTTTGAAAGATGTCAGCAAAATTAGCACAAGCCGAAAACGTCATGTGTTATTTGATGCGAAATGATGTGCGATATATGCGCCGTCACTTTAATAACGTACATATACTATTAGCTTCCGCGCCAATACGCACCCGTCCTGTAACATACAGAATCTATTCTTTATTTCTTATCATATTAAGAAAATTCACGACATCCAGCTTGCTGATTTATTAACGCCAATTATAGTTATTCTTGCCCTCAATCATAATTTTCACTCGTAATATCCTTTCTTTTACAAAGCCTTTCTGGAGACACTTGCGATGCAGCTTAACCATATTGCTAAAAGTCTGCTAGTCATGGGATTATTCACAACAAGTTCACTTCCTCTCATCGCAGCAGAAGCGCCAAAAGAGGCCTCCGCTGCCACCCAACAAGCGAATAACGCACTTTATAGTCAATTGCCGTTTTCCGATAACAGCGATTTTGCTGATGCTCATAAAGGTTTTATTGCTCCTTTACCTCAGGAAGTGATTAAGGGTGAACAAGGGAATGTTATCTGGAACCCACAGCAATATTCTTTTATCAAAGAAGGCGATAAAGCACCTGATACTGTCAATCCAAGTTTATGGCGTCAGGCGCAACTGATAAATATCAGCGGCTTATTTGAAGTGACTGAAGGCGTCTATCAGATTCGCAATCTCGATTTATCAAATATGACCATCATTGAAGGTAAAGAAGGTATTACCGTTGTTGATCCACTGGTTTCAGCAGAAACAGCTAAAGTTGGCATGGATCTTTATTATAAAAATCGCGGTCAAAAACCAGTGGTGGCGGTTATCTACACGCACAGTCATGTCGATCACTACGGCGGCGTTCGCGGCGTGGTTGATGAAGCTGACGTTAAATCAGGAAAAACAAAAATTTATGCGCCAGCCGGATTTTTAGAAGAGGCTGTTTCAGAAAATATTATGGCTGGCAATGTAATGAGCCGACGAGCCAGTTATATGTACGGTAACTTGTTGAAACCTGATGCTAAAGGTCAGGTCGGCGCTGGGCTGGGAACAACGACCTCAGCCGGAACGGTTACATTGATTGCCCCCACCAACTACATAACCAAAACCGGACAAAAAGAGACTATCGACGGGCTGACCTATGATTTTCTGATGGCGCCCGGTTCCGAAGCACCTTCCGAAATGCTGTGGTTTATTGAAGAAAAGAAACTGATCGAAACCGCAGAAGATGTCACGCACACCCTCCACAACACCTATTCGCTGCGTGGTGCCAAAATTCGTCAACCTCTTCCGTGGTCTAAATACATCAACGAAGCACTCAATCTGTGGGGCGATAAAGCGGAGATTATTCTCGCCCAGCATCACTGGCCAACCTGGGGTAACGATAACGTTGTCAAACTGCTAAAAAGCCAACGCGATTTGTACCGTTATATCAACGATCAAACGCTACGCATGGCGAATCAGGGGCTGACTCGTGATGAAATTGCCGCAAACTTCAAATTGCCCTCTTCGCTTGCTAACACCTGGGCGAATCGCGGTTATTACGGTTCAGTGAGCCATGATGTGAAAGCAACTTATGTGCTTTATCTCGGCTGGTTTGATGGTAATCCTGCGACTCTCGATGAACTGCCACCAGAAGACGCCGCTAAAAAATTCGTGGAATATATGGGCGGTGCTGATGCCATTTTACAAAAAGCCAAACAGGATTATGACCAGGGAAATTTCCGCTGGGTTGCCCAGGTTGTCAGTAAGGTAGTGTTTGCCGATCCAAACAACCAGGCAGCAAGGAATCTGGAAGCCGATGCGCTTGAACAGTTAGGCTACCAGGCCGAATCCGGGCCGTGGCGTAACTTCTATCTCACAGGCGCACAGGAATTACGCAATGGTGTGCAAAAACTGCCTACGCCAAATACAGCCAGCCCTGACACCGTGCGAGCCATGACACCGGAAATGTTCTTTGATTATCTTGCTGTGCATATAAATGGCGAGAAAGCGGCAGACGCTAAAGCAGTATTGAATTTTGATTTCGGTGAAGATGGCGGCACTTATAAAGTGGAACTGGAAAACGGTGTACTCAATCACACTGCTGATACGCAAGCCTCTGACGCCGATGCGACTATCACCCTCTCCCGCGATGTCTTGAATAAAATTATCCTGAAGGAAGAGACATTAAAAGAAGCCACGGATAAAGGCGAAGTAAAAATCTCTGGAAATGCGGAAAAACTCAACGAGCTGTTAGGGTATATGGATAACTTTGAATTCTGGTTCAATATTGTAACGCCATAATTTTCGTGTAAGTCGGGCAGGTTCCCTGCCCTTTTTGGGTTATAAACAAAAATGAATTCTGACAAAAGAAAACACCCTCATTATTCATGGAAAAACCGCCAGGATATGGTTATTCGCGGTATGGCGATTAGCCTGCCGTGGTTTGCGTTGATTAACATCAGTTTTGCATCGTTGGTTTTGCTTCGAGGGGTTTTGTTTAATGAAGGCACGACTCCATGGTTTAATGAGAAAAATCTTGTACACACTATTGATATTTCATCATTAGGTATTTTGCTAATCAGTGGTCTTTTATTAGTTAGCCCACGCAACAAAGTACAGTATATTCAGCAGTTATTGGTCATACTAAGCCTACTATGGTCATGGTGTTGTTTTTATTTTATTGCACACTGGACGCTACCTTTTGCATATCCACTGTGTGTATTACTAATGCTTAGTGCCGTTGTTGCGCTATATTTCCACACCCCATCACTCCTCGCATTTGTCATTCCATTATGGTTTACCATCCCGATAGCCAGTCTTGTGCTCAATCAGTATGTGAATATTCATTTCGCTGTTATCTGGAGCATTTTTTCACTGGCTCTCTATGGCGGACGTTTTATTTTGTTGCGTTGGTTTGAAGAAGCATGGCAACAAAATAAGTACAACAACCAGTTGATTCATCGCCTCGATGCATTAGCTCATCGCGATCCCTTAACTGGAGTGGCAAACCGACGAGCGTTGGATAGTATTTTACGTGATGCCGTCGAACAAAAGACGTCGTTCGTTTTAATTATGCTGGATGTCGATTTTTTTAAACGCTACAACGACACTTATGGGCACCCTGCTGGCGATCGTTGTCTGATACAAGTTGCCGACGCACTGCAACGCGCAATTCGCCAGCCCGAAGATGTAGTTACGCGTTATGGTGGCGAAGAGTTTGCCATTATTCTTTTCAATGCGAGCTTGCAGGAAGCCGAAGCGATAGCAGCCAGAATTAAGCAAGAACTTAAACTGGCAGCGATTGCGCATCAGACATCTTCCGTGAGTGAAGTTGTTACGGTTAGTCAGGGGATTACCTGTTCTACCCCCGCAAAAACGACTGAACAAATAGTTGCTGATGCCGATGCCGCGTTATATCGAGCGAAAGAAAATGGGCGAAATCGGTGGGCTAAATAACTCTATTCCGCTGACATCAACAAACTTATAGGGAATATCAGCCAGAGTCAGTATCAGTTCACTGATGGTGGAACCCCATCCTGGTACGCCATAAACCTTAATCATATCTCCCCCGTACAGCGTTAAAGCTTAAGTGTAGGTCAGTAAACAGGGCAACCCGGACTAAGATTTGTCATTTTTTCAGCAATCCTTTTAATCCCCACTCAACTTGTAAGGGGATATTTTGCATCGTTTATCGATAACAGGTAGGATGCTGCGCCGATAGTTTTATACCCATAAAGAATAATGGTGATAACTGTCATCGCCAGGATGAATAAACATTGTTCATGGCGACTTATAAGACTTTTTCAACGAAGCAATCAGGGAGAGCAATGAGTAAACACGACACCGACACTTCAGATCAACACGCCGCGAAACGCCGCTGGCTTAATGCCCACGAAGAGGGTTATCACAAAGCGATGGGCAATCGTCAGGTGCAGATGATCGCCATTGGCGGCGCAATTGGGACTGGTTTGTTTTTAGGCGCAGGTGCCCGACTGCAAATGGCCGGCCCGGCACTGGCACTGGTTTATTTAATCTGCGGCCTGTTTTCGTTTTTTATTTTGCGTGCGTTGGGTGAGTTGGTATTACATCGCCCTTCCAGTGGTAGTTTTGTCTCTTATGCCCGTGAGTTTTTGGGTGAGAAAGCCGCTTATGTTGCCGGCTGGATGTACTTCATCAACTGGGCGATGACGGGGATTGTCGATATCACCGCCGTCGCACTGTATATGCATTACTGGGGCGCGTTTGGCGGCGTGCCGCAATGGGTATTTGCGCTCGCTGCGCTGACCATCGTTGGCACCATGAATATGATTGGTGTGAAATGGTTCGCAGAGATGGAGTTCTGGTTTGCGCTGATTAAAGTGCTCGCCATTGTGACCTTTTTGGTCGTGGGTACAGTGTTCCTCGGTAGCGGTCAGCCGCTGGATGGCAACACCACTGGCTTTCATTTAATTACCGATAATGGTGGCTTTTTCCCGCACGGTTTGCTGCCTGCGCTGGTGTTAATTCAGGGCGTGGTATTTGCTTTTGCCTCCATCGAAATGGTCGGAACTGCCGCCGGAGAATGTAAAGATCCGCAGACTATGGTGCCAAAAGCAATTAACAGCGTGATTTGGCGTATTGGCCTGTTTTATGTCGGTTCTGTCGTGTTGCTGGTCATGTTACTGCCGTGGAGCGCCTATCAGTCCGGTCAAAGTCCTTTTGTGACCTTCTTCTCTAAACTCGGTGTGCCGTACATTGGCAGCATCATGAACATTGTGGTGCTGACCGCCGCGCTCTCCAGTCTGAACTCTGGCCTCTACTGCACCGGGCGTATTCTGCGTTCGATGGCGATGGGCGGATCTGCGCCGGGTTTTATGGCGAAGATGAGTCGCCAGCATGTGCCGTACGCCGGGATTCTGGCGACGCTGGTTGTGTATGTCGTCGGCGTATTCCTCAATTATCTGGTGCCGTCGCGCGTATTTGAGATTGTCCTGAACTTCGCGTCATTGGGAATTATCGCCTCGTGGGCGTTTATCATTGTTTGTCAGATGCGCCTGCGTAAAGCCATCAAAGAAGGTAAAGCAGCGGATGTCAGTTTTAAACTGCCTGGTGCGCCCTTCACGTCCTGGCTGACATTACTGTTTTTACTGAGTGTGCTGGTGCTGATGGCATTCGATTACCCGAACGGGACTTACACCATCGCGGCGCTGCCGATTATCGGTATTCTGCTGGTTGTGGGTTGGTTTGGTGTACGCAAACGCGTTGCCGAAATTCACAGCACTGCGCCGGTAGTCGAAGAAGAAAAACAGGAAATTGTGTTTAAACCTGAGACGGCGGGTTAATTGCAAAATGTGCCCGGCTACGAGCCGGGCATATTCATATTGCTGACGAGGTGCTCCGCTTGCCGAATGCAGCGCTTGCGCCGCATCCGGCCTACGAAAGACAAACTCCTCCATGTCTGTGTCTGTTACAGCGCAATACGAATCACATCGTCCGGCTGAGTGGCTTCTTGCTGTTTAGTCGATTTTTGCTTCACGCTGACATACAGCGTTTTGCCATCGGCAGAAAGCGCCAGGCTGTTAGGATGGGTCGGCGTGTCGAACGTTTTCACCACTTTATAGCTTTTCGCGTCAATCACACTGACTTTACCCGCCTGCCGATGCGTCACATAGGCTTCATTACGCGCCGGGTTAAACAATACAGCCAGTGATTCCGGTGCCGCTACCTTTGCCAGAATATTGCCGTTACGGGTATCGACCACTAACACTTCTGCCGCTTTGGAGTCAGTGATAAACGCTCGCTGGTTGGCAGTATCGAGACTGATGTTGATAAAGAAATGCTCTTTGCCATCATCCAGCAGCTTTTTACGGCTCAGGATTTTATTGTCGGCGGTGTCGATGGTAATCAATTCGCCGTCAGCGTTAGTGGTGTAAAGACGTTTGCCTTTGCTATCCAGCGCCAGACCGGTACTCATTTTACCGGTGTTCTGGATGGCAGTTTTCAGTTTGATATTCTCGCCATCAACCACCCAAATCACACTCTCTTTCCCAATACCGCTGATGTAAACAGTGTTCGTAGTATCATCAGCAACCAGCTCACGCGGCTGTAGCGGACGCACTTCTTCTGTACGTTTGCGATCGTCCAGTACCAGACGCCCTTTCACTTCGCCCGTTTTGGCATCAATTGCCGTGACCGCACTGTTTACTGTGTTACCAAACCACAACGTTTGAGTAGCGTTGTTGATAGTGGCGCCAAACGGCTTGAGATCGTTATGAATTGCCTGAGTGACTTCCAGAGTCACCGGATCGAGACGATAAACCACACCGCCTTTGTCCAGTTTGCGGCTTTGCGATGTGGCGAGCCACAGCGCGTTTTCCTGCTGGCTATAAGCCATTTCGTAGGCACCTTTACCTACCGCTTTACGCAGCATTTCTTCCGCTGCCTGCGCACTGAATGATGAAGCAACGAGCAATGAACCTAACAGTAGCGAACCACGCAGGCGCGATGAAAACAG
This sequence comes from Escherichia sp. 93.1518, assembly GCF_013368915.2. Classification (NCBI taxonomy): domain Bacteria; kingdom Pseudomonadati; phylum Pseudomonadota; class Gammaproteobacteria; order Enterobacterales; family Enterobacteriaceae; genus Escherichia; species Escherichia sp. 93.1518. The sequence goes on along the minus strand of NZ_JABWMT020000026.1, from coordinate 28,700 downwards.
ATGACGTAAATGCATGACGACTCCCTTTGATGAACCGATTTATAGCTGCTTCACAATGCTTCGTTGAGCATAATCTTCGTTACGCCCTTGTTATAAATGGGAATGGTAATCATTATTTTCTCAAATGTGGAGCATTTCTTGCCACCACGACTACAATTTTCCCAATTGATTAACGTATTGTGCCGTTTTGTTTTCTATAAATTTACAAATTCATTACCATGACGGTGTTTTCCCATTCTTAACCTGGCTTTTTTCATGAAGATTTTTTCCGTCCGACAGACCGTTTTGCCCGCACTGATTCTCCTTTCTCCTTCCACTTTTGCCGCTAATGAACAAACCATGATTGTTAGCGCCGCGCCGCAGGTAGTTTCTGAACTGGACACACCCGCTGCGGTAAGCGTGGTCGATGGCGAGGAGATGCGTCTGGCAACGCCGCGCATCAATTTGTCTGAATCACTGACCAGTGTGCCTGGTTTGCAGGTACAAAACCGGCAGAACTATGCGCAGGATCTACAACTGTCTATTCGCGGATTTGGTTCCCGTTCCACTTACGGTATTCGCGGTATTCGCCTGTATGTTGATGGCATTCCCGCCACTATGCCTGACGGACAAGGGCAAACGTCTAATATCGATTTAAGTAGTGTGCAAAACGTGGAAGTGCTACGAGGCCCCTTTTCTGCCCTGTATGGCAATGCGTCTGGCGGCGTAATGAACGTCACCACACAAACCGGCGAACATCCACCAACTATTGAAGCCAGCAGTTACTATGGCAGTTATGGTAGCTGGCGCTATGGACTGAAAGCGACGGGCGCAATGGGCGACGGCACCCAACCTGGCGATGTTGATTACACCGTTTCGACTACGCGTTTTACGACTCACGGCTATCGTGACCATAGCGGCGCACAGAAAAATTTAGCCAATGCCAGACTGGGCGTACGCATTGATGACGCCAGTAAGTTAAACCTGATTTTCAACAGTGTGGACATCAAAGCCGATGACCCTGGTGGGTTGACCGAAGCAGAATGGAAAGCGAATCCGCAACAAGCTCCGCGTGCTGAACAGTACGACACGCGTAAAACCATCAAACAAACTCAGGCTGGATTACGCTACGAGCGCAGCCTTAATGCGCAGGATGAGATGAGCGTGATGATGTACGCAGGCGAACGGGAAACGACCCAGTATCAGTCGATCCCGATGATCCCGCAGCTTAACCCGTCACACGCAGGAGGTGTAATTACCCTGCAACGTCATTACCAGGGTATAGACAGCCGCTGGACACATCGTGGCGAGCTGGGAGTTCCGGTCACTTTCACTACTGGCCTGAACTATGAAAACATGAGTGAAAACCGAAAGGGTTACAATAACTTCCGCCTTAATGACGGCGTGCCGGAGTACGGACAAAAAGGTGATTTGCGTCGCGACGAACGCAATCTGATGTGGAACGTCGATCCCTATTTACAAACCCAGTGGCAACTAACCGACAAACTGTCGCTGGATGCTGGCGTGCGCTACAGCTCCGTGTGGTTTGATTCTAACGATCATTACGTTACCCCCGGTAACGGTGATGACAGCGGTGATGCCAGTTATCACAAATGGCTTCCTGCGGGATCGTTGAAATACGCCATGACCGATGCCTGGAATGTCTATCTGGCAGCCGGACGCGGTTTTGAAACACCAACCATTAATGAGCTTTCTTACCGTGCCGACGGGCAAAGTGGCATGAACTTTGGTTTAAAACCGTCCACTAACGACACAATAGAAATCGGCAGTAAAACGCGTATCGGCGATGGCTTGTTTACCGCTGCGTTATTCCAGACCGATACCGATGATGAAATCGTTGTTGATAGCAGTAGCGGCGGGCGTACCACTTATAAAAATGCCGGGAAGACGCGCCGTCAGGGGGCTGAACTGGCGTGGGATCAGCGTTTTGCCGGAGATTTCCGTGTGAAAGCGTCGTGGACGTGGCTTGACGCAACTTATCGCAGCAATGTTTGTAACGCTCAGGACTGTAATGGTAACCGAATGCCCGGGATCGCCCGCAATATGGGCTTTGCGTCGTTAGGTTATGTGCCAGAAGAAGGCTGGTATGCAGGCACAGAAGCACGTTATATGGGCGATATCATGGCGGATGACGAGAATACGGCAAAAGCGCCCTCTTACACTCTCGTCGGTTTGTTCACCGGCTATAAATATAATTACCGTAATATGACAATAGATTTATTTGGTCGTGTCGATAATTTATTCGATAAAGAATATGTCGGCTCGGTGATTGTTAATGAATCCAATGGTCGATATTACGAGCCTGCGCCTGGGCGGAATTATGGTGTAGGCGTAAATCTCGCATGGCGATTTGAATAATATTCATTAGTGGCGGCAAGAATGCCGCCACCTGAAATGTTAATCATCATCCGCAACACGGATCACGACTTTGCCGAAGTTTTTACCATTCAGCAGACCGATGAATGTCTGCGGGGCGTTCTCTAAACCATCGGTAATTTGTTCACGATAGTGAATTTTCCCCTCCTTCACCCATTGCCCCATCTCTTGCTGGAACTCATGGATGCGATGACCATAATCCTGACTAATAATAAACCCTTGCAGGCGAATACGTTTTTTCAGCACCGTAGCCATAAGTAGCGGTAAACGATCCGGCCCGGAAGGCAGTTCGGTGGAGTTATAACCGCTCACTAAACCGCAAACGGGAATACGCGCGGATGTATTGAGTAAAGGCAGCACCGCATCAAACACCTTACCACCAACGTTTTCATAATAGATGTCCACGCCTTTCGGACACGCTTTCGCCAGTTGTTCGGCAAAATCATCTGCGTGATGATCAAGACAAACATCAAAACCCAGAACGTCTATGGCATGACGACATTTTTCCGCGCCACCGGCAACACCCACCACGCGGCAACCTTTTAGTTTGCCGATTTGCCCCACTGTCGCGCCAACCGGCCCCGTTGCTGCAGCAACTACCAGCGTTTCTCCCTTTTTGGGTTGACCGATATCCAGCAGCCCCATATAAGCCGTAAAGCCAGGCATTCCCAGCACACCCAGTGACCACGAAGGATTTTCCGGATGATCGCCAAGTTTCACCAGATCATCGCCACTGGATATGTCGTAATCCAGCCAACCGCTGTAACCCAGCACCCAGTCGCCAGGCTGGTAATCCGGATGATTAGATTCCACCACCCGACTCACCGTGCCGCCGACCATCACGCCACCAATATCAACCGGTGGTGAATAAGATGGCTCATCGCTCATGCGCCCGCGCATATACGGATCCAACGACAGGTAGACCGTGCGTAATAACACCTGTCCTTCACCCGGTGTGGCGACATCATCTTCTTCAAGACGGAAATTCTCCGGAACCGGCGCGCCGTATGGACGCGACGCCAGAACCCAACGGCGATTACGCTGCTTTTGTTGCCCCATAATGCTCTCCTGTGCTTTTGGCATGAATCCATCAATAGTAGCAGGCTCACTGGATTGGTTTTGTTTTCAGCCGTCACATCCCCTCTGCAACACGCAATAATTTCATCGAGGAATCCGTTGCTTCGGGCTGTTTTCGATAGTATTGATAACGTCATCATCATTATTTTATCGAGGCTTAAGATGTCCATCCGTTCTGCCCGCAAAGCCGATTGTGCTGCAATTGCGGAAATTTATAACCACGCTGTACTGCATACGGCAGCTATCTGGAACGACCAGACTGTGGATACAGATAACCGCATTGCCTGGTTTGAAGCACGGACTTTATCGGGTTATCCGGTGCTGGTGAGCGAAGAAGATGGCGTAGTTACAGGATATGCCTCGTTTGGTGACTGGCGTAGTTTCGACGGTTTTCGCCATACCGTGGAACATTCGGTTTATGTCCATCCGGATCATCAGGGTAAAGGTCTTGGGCGAAAATTGTTGCGCGCGTTGATTGATGAAGCGCAGAACTGCGGTAAGCATGTGATGGTTGCCGGCATAGAATCACAAAATCAGGCGTCGTTGCATCTGCACCAGACGCTGGGATTTGTCGTCACAGCGCAAATGCCACAGGTAGGCACTAAATTTGGTCGCTGGTTGGATCTCACCTTTATGCAATTACAACTCGACGATCGTAGCGAACCGGATTCACTCGAATGAATCAGTCGCTTACCCTTGCCTTTTTGATCGCTGCCGGGATTGGTCTTGTGGTGCAAAACACATTGATGGTACGCATCACCCAGACATCCTCCACCATTCTCATCGCCATGCTGCTGAACTCACTGGTGGGGATTGTGCTGTTCGTGTCTATTTTATGGTTTAAGCAAGGAACAGCAGGCTTTGGTGAACTGGTGTCCAGCGTGCGCTGGTGGACTCTAATCCCTGGTTTGTTGGGATCGTTTTTTGTTTTTGCCAGTATCAGCGGATATCAGAATGTTGGCGCGGCAACGACCATTGCTGTACTGGTCGCCAGTCAACTTATTGGTGGTCTGGTGCTGGATATTTTCCGCAGTCATGGCGTGCCACTTCGGGCGCTGATTGGCCCAATTTGCGGGGCAGTTTTATTGGTAGTTGGCGCCTGGCTGGTGGCCAGACGCACGTTTTAATCAGAGGATGGTGCCGCCTTTGGTTAACTGTTCGTGGCGCGCTTCCATATCTTCTTTATGCTTGCGACCGTGATGAGCAATTGCGGTGCGCAAACGCTGCTGCTGGGTGTAACGATCTTCCCGGCTTAACTCTGCGTCATCGCTCAGGGCGATTAACAACTCGTTCATATGGGCAATGACGCTCTCCTCAATCGCGGCATCCACGCGCGCGATGACTTCATCCAGATGCGACATACTTTCTCCTTAGCCACTTGTGAAATTTATCGATTCACCCAAATGATATAAGTCTGCGTTGTGCCGTCAAGCCAGCGAGTGAGATTTAAAATAGAGAAAACAGTAGCGCCACCGGAAAACTCATCGGCCATGTAATCCCCACCAGAAAGGCGCTCAGAAAGCGAATGCTCTTCTTATCGTGGGAAAGAAACCAGGTAATGAGAAAGGCGATTGCTGCCATGACAGCATAAAAAACAAGCAAACATTGAAAAAGAGACATGTACGGGCATCCAGCCAGATGAATAAAACGCGCGCAAATATGCGTCATTTCTTGACATATATCAAGTTTTCAGTCCATTTGAGATAAATTCAATAACCTACGGCATGTTCTTGTCCATCTTCAGAATAAGTATGATTGCGGATTTTCTTAACCCGTACTATACACATAAGGGCTATGACAAAAGGTGGCAAAAATGAACGTTTCCAGTAGAACTGTAGTGCTGATAAATCTCTTTGCTGCTGTTGGGTTGTTTACTCTTATCTCTATGAGATTTGGATGGTTTATCTGATGTAGCAAAATTGCACGCAGTACGCACTGTCAGAGAAAAATCAACTCTCTGACAGTGCGTTAGATCTTCTCACACTCTCCAGATTTACAACATTATCCTTAATGTTTAACCATTACGTGGCGTACTACGGTGTAATCTTCCAGCCCATAAAGTGACATATCTTTGCCATAGCCTGAGAGTTTCTGCCCGCCGTGCGGCATTTCACTTACCAGCATGAAATGGGTATTAACCCAGGTGCAGCCATATTGCAGACGCGCGCTGACGCGATGCGCCCGACCAACATCTTTCGTCCATACCGAAGAGGCCAACCCGTACTGGCTGTCATTCGCCCAGTTAACCACTTGTTCTTCGTTATCGAAAGCCGTCACGCTCACTACCGGCCCAAATACCTCTCTTTGGACGATGGCATCTTCTTGTAACGCACCCGCCAGCAGTGTCGGCGCATAATAATAACCATTACCCTGCCGTTTTTCACCGCCGGTGATCACCTTAATGTGTCCCGTCGCCTTCGCCTCTTCCACCGCCCGGCTGACGCGTTCGAGATGTGCCTGCGAACTTAAAGGACCAAGCTCTGTGGATTCATCATCCGGCGCGCCTGATTTTAACGTTGCCACTGCGGCACCAAGTTTTTCTACCAGCACGTCGTAAATGCCTTTTTGCGCGTAGATACGACAGGCAGCAGTACAATCTTGCCCGGCATTGTAATAGCCAAATGTACGCACACCTTCGACAACCGCTTCAATGTCAGCATCATTAAAGACAATCACTGGCGCTTTACCGCCAAGTTCCATATGAGTGCGCTTAATGGACGGTGCGGTATGACTGATGATGTGCTCCCCAGTGGCGATAGACCCCGTCAGCGACACCATCCGCACTTTGGGATGACCGGTCAGCGGATCGCCCACCGTTTTGCCTCTGCCAAACAGTACGTTGATCACGCCTGCCGGGAAGATATCTTTCGCCAGTTCTGCCAGCTTCAACGCTGTCAGCGGGGTAATTTCTGATGGTTTAAGCACTACGCAGTTCCCTGCCGCCAGCGCCGGAGCCAGTTTCCACGCAGCCATCATCAGCGGATAATTCCACGGTGCAATAGAGGCTACAACCCCCAACGGATCGCGGCGGATCATCGAGGTATGACCTTCAAGATATTCGCCTGCCGCCAGACCGTTCAGGCAGCGCGCCGCTCCGGCGAAAAAGCGAAAGACATCGACAATCGCCGGAATTTCATCATTGAACGCACTATGCAGCGGTTTGCCACAGTTACGGGACTCCAGTTCGGCAAAAACCTGACCATTTTCTTCGATAACATCCGCCAGTTTCAGCAGGCATTCCGCACGCGCTTTCGGCGTGGTTTGCCCCCATTCAGCAAATGCTGCATCTGCCGCGCGAACAGCCGCATCCACCTGTTCTGCGGAGGCCTCGGCAATCTCCAGTAATACTTCCCCCGTTGCCGGATTATAGACAGGCTGTTTTTCCCCTTCGCCGCTAACCAGTTCTCCGTTAATCAGTAACTTATGTTGCATAGCATATTCCTGTATCAGTGGTTATTGACCATTGTCGCCTTCGCGGGTTAGCCACCAGGCTCCCAGGATCGGCAAGGTTGTTACCAACATAACCAGCAGTGCCACCACGTTGGTTACCGGTACATCACGCGGTCGCCCAAGCTGATTGAGTAACCACAGTGGTAACGTTCGTTCATGACCTGCCGTAAAAGTCGTAACGATGATTTCATCGAACGACAAGGCAAACGCCAGCATTCCTCCTGCCAGTAGCGCCGAACTGAGATTCGGCAACACCACGTAGCGGAAGGTTTGCCAGCCATTGGCTCCAAGATCCATTGACACCTCTACCAGACTCCACGAGGTACGGCGAAAACGGGCGATGACATTGTTAAACACCACCACTACGCAAAAAGTCGCATGACCGACTACGATGGTGAAAAATCCCGGCTCCAGATTGATAGTTTTAAACGCGGTTAATAACGCCAGGCCTGTGACAATGCCCGGCAACGCAATAGGCAGCAGCAGTAACAGCGAAATGGCGTTTTTGCCGAAAAAGTCTCGTCGCCAGAGCGCGGCGGCTGCCAGCGTCCCTAACACCAGCGCGATCAATGTCGCCAGCGTCGCCACTTTAAGTGACAGTGTCACGGCATCAAGAATATCACTGCGCTGTGCCGCCACGCTAAACCAGTGCAGCGTCAAACCTTGCGGTGGAAAACTAAACGCCGCATCTTCAGTGTTAAAAGCATAGGCCGCGATAATCAGGATGGGAAAATGGAGGAAAACCACGCCGCCCCAGGCCGCCAGTTTGAGGAAAAACGGTGCGCGTTCAGAGTGCATCGAACGCTCCCAGACGTTTCACGAACGCCAGGTACAGTGCGATGAGAACAATCGGCACCAGGGTGAATGCTGCTGCCATCGGCATATTGCCAATCGCGCCTTGCTGCGAGTAAACCATGTTGCCAATAAAATACCCCGGCGGACCAACCAGTTGCGGGACAATAAAATCGCCCAGCGTTAGCGAGAAGGTAAAAATAGACCCGGCTGCAATGCCAGGGATCGCCAGCGGTAACACCACATAACGAAAGGTTTGCCGTGGACGTGCGCCTAAATCCGCTGAGGCTTGCAAAAGTGACGAGGGCAAACGCTCCAGCGCCGCCTGCACCGGCAGGATCATGAACGGTAGCCATATGTAGAGAAACACCAGAAAGCGTCCAAGCCCGGAAGTTGACAGTGTATTACCGCCCACCGCCGGTAGCGTGAGGAACGCAGTTAATAACGGTTCCAACCCCAAATGCTGTAAAAACCACTGCGCCACGCCATCTTTCGCCAGCAATAACGTCCAGGCATAGGCTTTGACGATATAGCTCGCCCACATCGGCAACATTACCGCAATGTAAAAAAACGCTTTCATCTTACCGCTGGTGTAGCGCGCCATATACCACGCCATCGGAAAGGCCAAAAAAGCACTGGCGATGGTCACAGCAACTGCCATGGTTAACGTGCGCAGAATGATGTCGTAATTGGCCGGATTAAACAGCGCGCGGATATTCGCCAGTGTCAGTTCCGGTGTTACCGACATGGTGAAATCATCAAAAGTATAAAAGCCCTGCCATAACAGCGTCAGCAGCGAACCGAAATAGACGATGCCAAACCACATCAACGGGCCAAGCAGCAGCAAAAACAGCCCCAGCCCCGGATTCCGCCAGAAGAAACCGGACACCTTGCCCAGACCTGGACGTGAAGGTGATTGCAATACGTTCATCGCCATTCACCTCTCCTCAACCAGCGGCACCATCACATCGCGCGCCCAGGAAACCATCACCTGTTGTCCTGGAGTAAGCGTAGCGGGGAGCTCTTCCCCCGTCATATTGGCCTGACTAACCAGCAGTTTTTCACCGCCGCTCAGTGTCAGTTCAAAACGGGTCGCCGCGCCCTGATACTGCACCGCCTGGATCGTGCCATTAGCCTGCAGTTCACCAGGGGTGTTGAGGCGAATATGTTCCGGGCGCAATGCGAAACTACCCATCATTCCGCAAAGTTTCTCTGCCATCAACGCATCAAAAACATTTGATGTCCCAACGAATCCGGCAACAAACGGCGTGCGCGGGCGCATGTAGAGATCGCGCGGGGAATCGACCTGCTCAATGCGACCGTTGTTGAATACCGCAACACGATCGGACATTGATAATGCCTCGCCCTGATCGTGGGTAACGAAGATAAACGTAATGCCGAGAGACTGTTGCAGCTTTTTCAGCTCAAGTTGCATCTGCTCACGCAACTTGAGATCCAGCGCGCCGAGTGGTTCATCCAGCAATAATACGCGCGGTTCATTCACTAACGCTCTGGCGATAGCAACCCGCTGGCGCTGGCCTCCAGAAAGTTGTGATGGCTTACGTTGCTGAACAAAACCCAGCGCCACTTTTTCCAGCGCCTCTTGCGCCATGATGTAACGCTGTTTTTTCTCCACACCTTTGACCATCAGCCCGTAGGCCACATTATCGAGAATCGACATATGGGGAAACAGCGCATAGTCCTGGAAAACGGTATTAACATCCCGCTCCCACGGTGGCAGATTGCTGGCGGGTTTACCAAAGATAGCGATCGCCCCGCCGGAAAGCTGTTCGAATCCGGCAATCAGGCGCAGGCAGGTCGTTTTGCCGGAGCCGGACGGCCCCAGCATTGAAAAGAACTCACCATCTTTTATCGCAATACTGACGCCATCTACCGCGCGCACGTCACCGTACAACCGCGAGACGTTGTCAAACTCCACTGCGTACGTCATAAAACACCTCAGCGAAGTTAGCGACCGCCCATAATGGCAATGTAATCCTGCGTCCAGCGACTGTAGGGAACAAACTTGCCCCCTTCTGCTATAGGCGTTTTCCAGAAGGCGATTTTATCGAAATAGTTAAAACCGTTGGTCTCACAGCCTTTTTCGCCTAATAACGGACTGGCTTTACATCCTTCCGGCACTACCGGCAACTAGCCAAACCAGGCCGCCACATCGCCCTGCACTTTTGGCGTTAATGACCAGTTCATCCATTTGTAGGCGCAAACCGGATGTTTCGCTTCGCTATGCAACATGGTGGTGTCGGCCCAGCCGGTAACACCCTCTTTCGGGAATACGGTAGCGATCGGTTGGCCTTCGGCTTTCAACGCGTTGGCCTGATAGGGCCAGGCACTGGAAGCCACGACACCCTCGTTTTTGAAATCGCTCATTTGTACGGTGGTGTCATGCCAGTAGCGATGGATTAACCCATGCTGATCGCGCAGCACTTTCAGCACCGCCTGATATTGTTCTTCGGTAAGTTGGTATGGATCGCTGATGCCCAACTGCGGCTGCGTAGCTTTGACAAACAACGCGGCATCGGCAATATAGATGGGGCCATCATAGGCTTGTACCCGGCCTTTGTTGCTCTTGCCGTCCGGCAGATTCTGCTCAACAAAAACCACTTGCCAGCTATCCGGCGGTGTCGGGAAGGTTTTGGTGTTGTACATCAACAGGTTAGGCCCCCACTGATACGGCGTACCATAAACTTTACCGCCGACGTTAAACCAGTCGCCTTTTACTACACGAGGATCGAGTGTTTTCCAGTTAGGGATGAGCGCGGTATTAATCGGCTGCACGCGTTTACCCATAATCAAACGCAGCGAGGCATCGCCGGACGCCGTAACCAGATCGTAACCCCCTTTGGTCATCAGGCTGACCATTTCATCGGAAGTCGCGGCGGTTTTCACATTCACCGCGCAACCTGTCTCTTTTTCGAATTGCGTTACCCAGTCGTATTGTTTATCGGTTTGTCCGCGTTCGATATATCCCGGCCAGGCGATTATATCCAGGCGCCCTTCCGGTTTATCTAAATTGGCGGGAGGCTCGGCGGCGTGGGCAGTCATTATTGTCATGGTGAGCGCACACAGGCTGCTGCGGGCAAATGTCTTGCTCATAAGGTCTTACTCCTGTCGTAATTAATTGTTCAGCCGCCGTGCCGTAAAAATATCTCCTTGTTTAACCATAGACGGCGGCTTGCAGGCACACCTTCGCCCCTGAGAAAATTTAATCAGGTTGTGAGCTAACGCGCATTATGCCGTCCGTGAAGCTATCTTCTGGAGTATAGACAAGGGGTTACGAAATATGGCTTCTATTCGAAATTCATATTACCCAACCTGAGAGGAATTAAATTGAAAGCTACTTCAGATGTTCTTGAATAAGTTTGCCTAATTCTTTTACTGCCTGTTCTTCACGCTCTCCCCATTGCCACGCGGTATTAAAACGGAAAAAACGCGACCAGCGTTCGCCAGTAGAAAACATTTTACCCGGCGCAATACTGATGTGATGCGCCAGTGCCGCCAGACTTAATTCTCCCGCATCTAACGGTTCGGGAAGTTCCAGCCAGAGAAAATAACCACTGTCGTTATGGTGTATTTTCACTTCCGCAGGCAGGTAACGCAGCAACGCCTGCCAGGCGCGTTGTTTGCGTTCCGCGAGCTGACGACGTAGACGACGCAGATGGGCGTCGTAACGGCGTGTAGAAAGGTAATCCACCAGGGCAAGCTGCATCGGTGAACTGGTGGAAAGTGTACTCATCAACTGCAAACGTTGGATTTTACGCGCATGTTTTCCTGCGGCGACCCAACCGATGCGAAAACCTGGCACCAGGCATTTGGAGAATGATGAACAATGCAGCACGCCATCGTGGCGATCCCACGCTTTTGCGGGCAGCGGTTTTTCCCGTCCGAAGTAAAGTTCGCTGTAGACGTCATCTTCAATTAGCATCACGTTGTACTGACTAAGGAGTTCTACCAGCTGTGCTTTTTTCTGTGGCGTTAAGGTAAAACCGAGCGGGTTCTGACTGTTGGTCATTAACCAGCACGCTTTCACTGGATACTCTTGTAACGCCAGTTCAAGCGCCTGAAGGTCGATCCCTTCGTTAACATCCGTCGCCACCGATAACGCCTTCAGCCTTAGCCGCTCCAGCGCCTGTAACGCACCGTAAAAACAAGGATTCTCGACAATCACCCAGTCACCCGGTTCGGTTACCGCTTGTAAACTGAGATTTAGTGCTTCCAGCGCCCCAGCGGTGATGACGATCTCATCGGGCGAAATTGTGATGCCCTGTAGAGCATAGCGACGAGCAATAGCCTGCCGCAGTTCTGCGTTTCCTGGCGGTAAGTTTTCAATCACGCTCATCGCCGTTGCGGTTTTGCTTACCTGGGCCAGGGAGCGATTAAGTTGTTGAAGCGGAAACAAGCGCGGATCGGGAAAAGCGGATGCAAACGGCACCACTGAAGGATCGCGACTGGCCTGCAACATGTCAAAAATATAGGTATTGATATCGACCGTTTCATCACGTGTGACCGGAATGACTGGCGCTTTCGGCAGTTTTAATGCCTGTGGCGCAACGTAATAACCCGACTGCGGTCGCGCGATAATATGTCCCTGACTTTCGAGCAACTGATAGGCATGGCTGACGGTCATAAAGCTCATGCCAGAAAGCGCCACCTGTTCACGCAACGAAGGCAAACGATCGCCGGGTTGCCAGATGCCCGACACAATTTGCTCGCGTAATTGTTCTGCCAGTTGCTGGTATTTTTTCATTATCGGATCGTTTTTATGTGCAGATGATCCGGCAGTCTATATCAGTTGTTAAAAATGACAACTTTTCGTTAACTGTAATTAAACCATCACCAGCGATAACTCTTTGCCCAGAGCTTTAGCCGCAAGCTGGACGGCGTCGATTTTTGTCGCATGGTGCAAATCAAACAAGCGGGTGATCTCCTGCTTAGGTTTACCAATTCGCTTCGCCAGCTCTTGCTGGGTGATTTCTGACTGCAAAAAAGCATTTAGCAGCAATACCTTAGAGGCGACGCTTAAAGGTACTTCAATAAAGTGATCGTTATTATTTAATGGCGAAGGTAACGGGATAAGCTCGTTGTCTTCAAAATAAAAATCAAATGCGGTGATTAAGGCATCTTTTGCTGCCTCCATCGCTTCAGCGACTGTTTCTCCCTGAGTCAACGCTTCAGGAATATCCACAAAAGAAACCACATAACCGCCTTCCGGCGCGGGTGTAAGAGTGACGGGATAACGCATAATTTCGACTGTCTCTCGCATGTCATTAACCTTTTAACTGGCGATTAACTCAAACCGAGTTGTTTCAGAATGGCTTTACGCAATGGTTCTTTGATCTCATCGCTTGGGTGACGCGGCATGACACTGCGCCTCCCGCGAAACCTGAGTTTTAAATGGTTGCTGCCATTCGCTACATCGACGCCCTGAGATTCGAGCCAACGTCTGAACTCGCTTTGTTTCACATCGCCTCCCTGCCGCTGAGTATATCAACAAAGTAAACATTAGTGTTTACATCCGTGTGTAATTTGCTCGAAAATAGCACTTAATCGCCGCGACGGAAGAATGCAATGCAAAATCAGGAAGGAAGATTCCAGAATTTCTTTGCGCTAATTTGCAAAACTGAATAATAACCTCAAGAAACGATCGGCATCATAGCGGCAAAAGGTAAGAAAAAGGTGTCGGGATGTTTACGAAGGCGTTATCGGTTGTCTTATTAACGTGTGCGCTGTTCTCTGGGCAGTTGATGGCAGGACACAAAGGACATGAATTTTTGTGGGTAAAAAATGTGGATCATCAACTGCGTCATGAAGCGGACAGTGATGAATTGCGCGCCATTGCGGAAGAATCGGCAGAAGGTTTGCGCGAGCATTTTTACTGGCAAAAATCGCGCAAACCAGAAGCAGGACAACGTTGAGTCGTTTGATGCCGGATGCGGCATGACGCCTTACCCGGCCTGTAATATCTGCAAATTCAATAAGTTGTGAACAGGTCTGAAAACTTGCGTTGTTACCCTTTTCGCTTCGGCAATGTTTTCATCAGTTCATCCGGGCTTACGGAGGCGACAACACTCCCCGGTAACGGCATTTTCAGAATGTGATTTTTGATTTTGCCGATGACGTGCATCTCACACGGGCGGCAATCAAACTTCAGCGTTAACACTTCATCACCATTAACCAGCTGCATTGGCGTTGCTTTCCAGCTTTTGATATTGCCTTTCGCCTGCTTCGGACACAGATTGAAGGCAAAGCGCAGACAGTGCTTGGTGATCATTACCGGCACTTCGCCCTTCTCTTCATGCGCTTCATAGGCAGCATCAATCAGTTGCACACCATAGCGATGATAAAATTCACGCGCTTTCTGGTTGTAAACGTTCGCGAGGAAACTCAAATGCGTTTGCGGATAAACTGGCGCAGGGTCAGCAACCGGTTTACGACTACCGCGCTGATAACTGGCAAGACGCGCAGCATCCAGCATTTCAGCAGCCTCACGGCGGAACTGATTTAACAGACTGTTTGGCACAAACAGCGCACCCGGCAAGTTAATTTGTACATTACGAGCGTAATAGATAGTCTGCCCCAGCTTCGACAATCCTTCGGTCAGATTGTTGAGTGCTTTTTCGGCATTATTCGCCTCGTCGAACTGCCCGTCCAGGGTATGCGTGATACTGACGCCCTCTTCGCTGGTCAGAGTCAGAATCAATTGTTCCTGCCAGCCGCCCAGTTCAATGTCTACCGCCACCCGACGTTCGCTGGAGGTTTTGGTCAGCGCCTGCTGCCAGTTATGGTCCAGGTTGCGATTAAGCGGATGGTGTGGGCGAATTTTGTGCAGCTCCGCTGGCATCTCATTTGGCCAGACGCGGTACTGATTTTCCCCGGTTTTTTCTACCGTATTAGCGCGAAAACCGACGACTTCACGTTTAATCATCACGTTCAGGCCATCACCGTTAGCCAGTGGTTCGGTCACCTCAACATCAAGATGATCTTTCGCCACTTTCACGACTTCACCCACCGGCAGGCCGATAAATTTCGGCGAATCGAACGCGCCAATATCGCCTTTACGCGCGTTAACAAAGTAGTCTGTACTGCCACGATGGAAGGTTTTTTCCGTCGACGGAACAAAGAAATGTTCAGTACGACCGGATGAAGCTCGCGCCAAATCGCCACGTTCTTCAATAATGGCATCCAGCATCTGGCGATAATGGGCGGTGATATTCTTCACGTAGCTCATATCTTTGTAACGCCCTTCAATCTTGAAGGAGCGTACGCCAGCATCAATCAGCGCGCCGAGGTTGGCAGTCTGATCGTTATCTTTCATCGACAGCAGATGTTTTTCATAGGAAACCACCCGCCCCTGATCGTCTTTCAATGTGTATGGCAAACGGCACGCCTGCGAGCAATCGCCACGGTTGGCGCTACGCCCTGTTTGCGCATGAGAAATGTAGCACTGACCGGAATATGCCACGCAAAGCGCACCATGAATAAAGAACTCAATGGTCGCGTCCGTGGCCTGATGAATCGCGCGGATCTGCTCCAGATTAAGCTCACGCGCCAGCACAATCTGCGTAAAACCGACGTCCGAAAGAAACTTCGCTTTCTCTACAGTGCGAATATCACACTGCGTACTGGCGTGTAGTTCAATCGGCGGAATATCCAGCTCCAGAATCCCCATATCCTGAACGATCAGTGCATCGATACCGGTCTGGTAGAGATCGGTAATCAGTCGCTGCGCCGGTTCCAGTTCATCGTCATGCAAAATGGTATTGAGCGTAACGAAAATTTTTGCGCCGTACCGATGGGCAAATGGCACCAGTTCGGCAATATCTTTCAGGCTGTTACTGGCATTATGCCTCGCGCCAAAACCAGGGCCGCCAATATATACGGCATCGGCGCCATGCAAAATAGCTTCGCGGGCAATGGCGGCATCGCGTGCCGGGCTTAACAGTTCAAGGCGATGAGAAGATACGGTCACTTTCTTATCCAGTAGCTGAAAAATGGCGGCTATTTTAGCCACAAGCGCGAC
Source organism: Escherichia sp. 93.1518 (assembly GCF_013368915.2). Lineage (NCBI taxonomy): Bacteria > Pseudomonadati > Pseudomonadota > Gammaproteobacteria > Enterobacterales > Enterobacteriaceae > Escherichia > Escherichia sp. 93.1518. The sequence continues at coordinate 12,967 of NZ_JABWMT020000026.1, read as the reverse complement.
GTTGCGAAATAGTTTTCCCGCTTAACTGCGTGGGTAATGAATGAGGGAATGAAAATGCACGGCTTGCTTGCCGTCATTACGATAGGTATGCGTGACGTCGGCAGCAAAGCGGACACCTTCTCCGCTCTTCACGCTGCGCCACAGGCCATCAACGCACAGCTCAAGCTGCCCTGAAATCACCACCACATGTTCAATAACGCCCGTTTCATGTGGCGTCGATTCGCTCAATGCCCCTGGCGCTAATAAAATAGAAAAGTGATCAAAACCAAGCAGAGGATCATAAGGAAACAGCGAAGTGATAATCATCGCCTGCTGCTGGGGATCGTAAACCGCTGGCGTGGAGGACTGCGGCGGCGAAATAAATGTCGAAAATGGCACGTTCATCCCGGTGGCAATTTTCCATAACGTCGCCACCGTTGGGCTGGATTCATTGCGCTCGATCTGCCCCAGCATGGCTTTTGAAACCCCCGTCGCCGCTGCCAGCCGCGAAAGGCTCCATCCTCGCTGTTGACGAAGATTTTTAAGCGTAGTGGATAAAAAATGAGCGAGATTTTCCATGCGACTCCTCCTGCAAAACCGAAGTTTATCACTTGTGCGTTATAACGGACAAATGTTACGGTATTTGTACGTTATAACGCACAGAGGTGACTATGCGTCTGTTTTCTATTCCCCCACCCACGCTACTGGCGGGGTTTCTGGCGGTATTGATTGGCTACGCCAGTTCAGCAGCAATAATCTGGCAAGCGGCGATCGTCGCCGGAGCAACCACTACACAAATCTCCGGCTGGATGACGGCGCTGGGACTGGCAATGGGCGTCAGTACGCTGGCTCTGACATTATGGTATCGCGTGCCTGTTCTCACCGCCTGGTCAACACCTGGCGCGGCGTTGTTAGTCACCGGTTTACAGGGATTAACGCTCGGCGAAGCCATCGGCGTTTTTATAGTCACTAATGCATTAATTGTCCTCTGCGGCATAACGGGACTCTTTGCTCGTCTGATGCGCATTATTCCGCACTCGCTTGCAGCAGCAATGCTTGCCGGGATTTTATTACGCTTTGGTTTACAAGCGTTTGCCAGTCTGGATGGTCAGTTTACGTTGTGTGGCAGTATGTTGCTGGTGTGGCTGGCGACGAAAGCCTTTGCGCCACGCTATGCGGTGATCGCCGCGATGATTGTTGGGATCGTGATAGTTATCGCAAAAGGTGACGTTGTCACAACTGACGTTATCTTTAAACCCGTTCTCCCTGCTTATATCGCCCCTGATTTTTCGTTTGCTCATAGCCTTAGCGTTGCCTTGCCTCTGTTTCTGGTGACGATGGCGTCGCAAAACGCACCGGGTATTGCGGCAATGAAAGCGGCCGGGTATTCGGCTCCGGTTTCGCCACTGATTGTATTCACTGGGTTGCTGGCGCTGGTTCTTTCCCCTTTTGGAGTTTATTCCGTCGGTATTGCGGCAATTACTGCCGCTATTTGCCAAAGCCCGGAAGCGCATCCGGACAAAGATCAGCGTTGGTTGGCTGCCGCCGTTGCGGGCGTCTTTTATTTGCTTGCGGGTCTGTTTGGTAGCGCCATTACCGGAATGATGGCAGCCCTACCGGTTAGCTGGATCCAGATGCTGGCTGGTCTGGCGCTGTTAAGCACCATTGGCGGTAGTTTGTATCAGGCGCTACATAATGAGCGTGAGCGCGACGCTGCTGTGGTGGCATTTCTGGTAACAGCGAGCGGGCTGACATTGGTTGGGATTGGTTCGGCGTTTTGGGGATTAATTGCCGGCGGCGTCTGTTACGTGGTGTTGAATTTAATTGCTGACAGAAACCGATAATAAGAAGCGCCATCTTACGATGGCGCGACTGGCATTACTTTTTGTTAACGTCAAACATAGTGGCATCGGTCGCCATGTCATCAATAACTTGCTTAATGTTTTCAAAAGCAATTGGCGTACTTTCGTTATTCAGATCTTTACCTTCGCCCTGACGAACGACTTTGATAACAGGTTTATTGGTAGCCGCATCAATCAGTTCACCTTCAAAGTACAGGCGGGTATCCATGGTACGGTGACCGGTTGCCATTTGTGTTCCCGCTACCACTAATGCAACAGGAACCACTTCATAGAATTGCAGCCCTTCTTTGCTTGTATCAACACCGGTAATGGCACCACGGAAAATCAGACTACGCGGGCCAGCGGTAGTCACCAGTGGTTTACGCTGCGCAATCGCTTCTTTCATTTCGGTATTGGTATAACTCAAAATTCTATCCAGCACTTTCTGCCCTACCTGAGTAGAAGGTTTTGGCACCGGATAATAAGTGATTGGATTCCAGACAATACTGTCATATTTACTTTGGTCGAAATCAGGGGAAACCCAGCGTAAAACGGGTTTACCTGTTGCCGATGTTGTTTCTTGAAGATCAGAGTAATTCTTTAAAAAGCCAGAGTATTTATCCGGCTGGGTGATTTTAGAGGCACAGCCGGACAGAGCCAACAAGCCGCATAAAGCTGCAACTTTCGCAATTGATGTGGTACGCATGAATAGTTTCCTGAGATGATTATATTACTTTTTAAGTTATAGCAAAAAGCACCGCTTCGTGTTGTGGCAAAAAAAGTGTTGGCAGAAATAAATTTATCGGCCCCTTTTTCGACAATATAGTCAATGCTGAAAAAGGAGCTGAGTCAATCATCATTGATTTATTTTCAGAGACTTGAGGCGATAAAAAAGCACATCCGCTGTGACTTATTTCACATCATCCTGCTAAAAAATATGCTTACCGAATAGATCAACAGGCAAACTTCTTACGTTGATCCTTCTCAGGTCATTTTTTACGTGCCAGCATAGTCGCGAAACGCAGTTTAATACGATTACCGTTGGCATCGGTGCGGTGTAATTCACCGACATCTTCATTGTATTTCAAGAAATCCCAGCCTTCATAATAACGATGTAGCTCTCCTTCTTTGAAGGCAAACGGAAAGCCGACGGTACATGGAAAATCAGCGGTATCCATCGCCGCCACAATCAGATTGTAACCGCCAGGTTTAGTGCAACGTTGCATATTGCCAATCAGCCCTGGGATGGTTTTCGCCTCCAGGAACATCAGCACCACAGTAGAAAGAATAAAATCGTACTGTCCATCAAACGTGAGGCTATTCAGATCGACAACCTGAGTACGTAAATTTTCCAGATTTTCAATGGCTTTAATGCGCTCAACGTTGGCAATACTCATGGCATTTTTATCCCATGCGTCCACATCATAACCATTGGCTGCAAGGTAAAGACTGTTACGTCCATTGCCACAGCCCAAGTCCAGCGTTTTCCCCGGTTTAACGATTTTCACAGCTTCCAGAACTTCGGAGTGTGTGCGGGTGAGTTCGTATTTGTTAGTAAAGTAGTTTTCGTCACGAATGATCATTCTCTGTCCTCGGATTTCATTAAAACGGCGCGCTCAGTTCTGATTAACAATTTTCCCTGCATCAGAAGCGCGAAAGTACGGATGAGCAATAATGCAATAATAAAATTGGTAAAGATAAACAGCGGCACCGCCAGTGTATGGAAAAAGCCATTATCGCTGCCGCTTCCCAGATGCAAACCGGTGGTTGCCAGCGCAGAAACACCGAACGAAAAACTCCAGAATGAGGCATTAAACGGCTGTGAGAGATACCACGGCATCAGGCGCAGCATAAACAGCAATTGCAGCAGCCCATAGCCAAAGAGCATTTTCGCCAGCGTGTCACCCTCGCCGCCATTGACGCTCAACCAGGCGCTACAAGCCACCAGCGCAGGGGCAAGCTGAATGCCGAGCGATGTCCGCAGCGCCGTGGGTAATTCTCCCGAACTGCGCAGTCGTTGAAGGATCACCGGTTCAAGGCTTAACCAGGAGAAGACGCCAGCCCCTAAAAATACCAGTCCGGCATCGGTATAACCCAGCGCACCGCAGGCCATCGCGCTGATAAAGTTATTGGCAACCGTCGGCAAATAAAGCCCCGGTGTCGTCGCTTCTTCAGGGTGAGAACCGCGCCATAATCCGGCAGTTTGCCAGGCGGCGTAAACCAGTTGAATCACTACCCCAACGCTGAACAGACACACCGCCAGCGGGCGATACCACGGCACAAAACCAATTGCCACCAGCATCGTCGTCGCCGGAAACAAACTAACAAAACTGCTCATCACCGGATGGCGCACTTCCGCCAGCACGCTGTGCGGAAAGCGTATCAGTCGGGTAATGAATGCGGTGGTCAACAATCCCCAAATGATCATCGCCAGAATCACCAGCCCATCCCCCAACCAGTGACTGACCTGCCAAACCTGGCTGGCATAGCGCCAGGCAAATCCCATCCCTATCGTCCCCAACACAATGCCAAAATAACCTGCCGGCAAATTGAGCACTTTATCGCTCTGCATCTTCTTACTCATTTTGTTTAATTTATAAAGTATATTTGAAATGCATTTTATGGAAATTTCTCAAGCATAGCCAGAGTCGCAGAATTTGCTACGGTTATAGTAAGTCACCTGCGGGAAAACGCTATGCACAAATATCGTCTAAGTGAAGAGCAACGAGCCTTTAGTTATCAAGAAGATGGCCTCAAAAAAAGTGTGCTATTACGGCAGATTATTGCCATAGCCAATTTTAACGATGTGATAGCAGGAACGGCTGGTGGTTGGATCGATAGCGAAACTGTGCTGGCGCAGGAAGGAAATTGCTGGATTTACGACCAGAATGCCCTCGCGTTCGACGGAACGGTTGTTTCCGGTAATACGCGCATCACCGGGACCAGCGTGCTATGGGGAGAGGTTTTCACGACGGATAACACCTGGATCGATAATAGTGAAATCAGCCAGGGCGTCCATATAAGTGACAGTGTCACCATTCGTGATTCATTAGTTTGCGGTCAGTGTAAAATTTTTGGTCAGGCCTGTATCGATCAACATTCAATGATCGTCGCCGCACAAGGGTTAACGCCCGACCACCATCTTCTGCTGCAAATTTATGACCGAGCCAGCGTCAGCGCCTCGCGCGTTGTCCATCAGGCGCAAATTTATGGCGATGCCGTCGTCCGCCATGCTTTTATTGAGCATCGTGCCGAAGTTTTTGATTTTGCGCGCATTGAAGGTAATGAAGAAAATAACGTCTGGCTGTGTGACTGTGCGAAAGTCTACGGTCACGCACGTGTGATTGCCGGAACTGAAGAAGATGCGATTCCAACAATTCATTACAGCTCTCAGGTGGCGGAATATGCCATTGTAGAAGGCAATTGCGTGTTAAAACATCATGTTCTGATTGGCGGAAATGCCGTTGTGCGTGGCGGCCCGGTTCTGCTCGACGAGCACGTTATAATACAAGGTGAGAGCCGTATTGCAGGTGCGGTAATGATTGAAAACCATGTCGAGTTAACCGACCACGCCGTCGTTGAAGCCTTTGATGGCGACACGATTCATGTCCGTGGTCCAAAAGTCATTAACGGTGAGGAACGTATTACGCGAACGCCTCTGGCAGGGTTATTATGATTCGATAATGCGCGCGTATAAGTTCACATCATCATAAGCATCATTAAGGAACTCAGCCTGTTTCAGGCAACCTTCGAGGATAAAACCATTGCGCAAGGCAACCTGGTTGCTTTGCGGATTGTCCACCCGACATTTGATCACGAAGCGTCTAAGTTCACCAGACTGGGCGTAATGGTGAATCAATGCCTGTAGCGCCTGAGAAATGATCCCCCGCCCCTGATGGGATTCGTCCAGCCAGTAGCCGATTTCAGCGGTTTTATTCAGCGGTTCAATTCGATTAAACGATATAACGCCGACGAGTTCATTTTCTTTAAAAATCATAAACATTTTGGCATAGCCGCGTTGATGCAGCATCACATTCCCCTGCACCGTTTTTCGCGTGTCCTCTTCGCTGAGAACAAACTGCGGCCAGTTTAGCGACTGCTGTAACCAGCTTTTATTTTTACAGGTTAACTGATAAAGAGGTGTGATATGACTTTCTGCAACGGCATGTAATTCAAGTGAGTCGCTTACTTTTATCGTTTCAGTCATCTTATCTCCAGTCACTCTTTGCAGTCGTTAAAAAAGCCGCCTGGCAGGCGGCTCAGCAAAGTTTACACCTCTTTGACGCTCTCCTGTTGCAGGATTTTAAGCATCTCATCCTTCATTTGTAATTTCTGTTTTTTCATGCGGGCGACTTCCGCATTGTATCCTCGACCGTCAGAGCCTTCCTTTCTGGCAATTTCATGATCAAGTTTATTGTGTTTATCGAACAAGGACATAAAGCGAGGATTTTCGTTTTTCAGACGGGATATTAAATCTCGATATTCTGGAAACATACGCACTCCCTGTTAGTGGCTGACAACATGTATATGAAATATACAACATCAGATTACCCATTTAACTTGAGGAAAAATGCGAGCGGGATCGTGTTTAACCAGACGGCACCCTCCCGAAAGAAGGTGCCGAAAAAATGACGCTTAGTTCATCACGCGATCGTCAACATACTGGCGCTTATCCGGTGCTGGAGGAAAATACTGATACAACCATGTTTCACTGATAGCATCGCCCTGGCAGCGCAAATACATACGCATATCGACCGGATCAGTTGAATCCGAAGTCGGATACCAGTCAAACTGAATACGGTAACCATCAATCGGCTCAATGTAGAGAATTTCTATTTGTTTCGCTTCACCACTGGAAAGTGTGATAACAGGCTCAATCCCTTTCGGCGCAGCAGCTTTCAGATCACCACCGACAAAATCGACGGCAAAACGACGAGCCCATTTTTCCGGATAATGTTCACCTGGCGCCCAGCCTTCAGGGAATCCCCCCATGCCAGTACGCGTCGCCAGGACTCGTGCTAATGGACAATGAACGGGAGGTTGCGCACTCCAGTAAAGACGATACTGAAACGCCAGTTCGTCGCCCGCTTTGACTGCTTTTTCTGGTTGCCAGAAACAAACAATATTATCCAGCGTTTCGCCGGTCGTCGGGATCTCCATCAAACCGATAGTGCCCTTACCCCACTTGTTACGCGGTTCCACCCACAGACTTGGGCGTTTGTTATACCAGCCCATAATGTCCTGATAATGGGAGAAATCACGATCCAGCTGCAACAAGCCAAACCCTTTTGGATTGTTATCGGTATAGGCATTGAACTGCAATTTCTGCGGATTATTCAGCGGACGGCAGATCCACTCGCCATTGCCCCGCCACATGGAAAGACGGTCGGAATCATGGATTTGCGGATGAATGGTGTCGCACATACGACGTTCGTTAGTCCCGCAACTGAACATACTGGTCATCGGCGCGATGCCCAGCTGTTTAATGTCTTTACGCGCATACAGGTGATTCTCGACATCCATAATCACCTGATTCTTCTCACAGTGGATGGTGAACTTGTAAGCACCAGTAATGCTGGCACTATCGAGCAACGCATAAACGGTAAAAGTGGTCGCGCCAGGTTTTACCGTATCGAACCAGAAGGCGGTAAAGTCGGGAAACTCTTCTTTGCTGTCGGTGTAAGTGTCGATCGCCAGACCACGCGCCGATAAACCGTATTGATAAGTGTCATCAACGGCACGGAAATAGCTGGCACCGAGGAAAGAAACCACGTCACGGCGCGCCAGTTCCGGGGCTTTAAACACACGGAACCCCGCAAAACCGAGATCGCTTTGCCCTTCTAATTGTTTGGTATCAACACCCGCATCGTTGTATTTGAACAACTCCGGACGGAAGTGTATTTCGCGCGCCAGATGTGTTGCTGGATCAACAGAGAACATGCGAACGCGGCGGCGAAACCCCATCCCCATATGGAAGAACTGAGCGTCCAGCTGGCGATTCTCAACGTTATGCCAGAGTGATTTTTCGGCGTCATACTGAATGCTGTTATAAGCCTGCGGCGTCATCGTCGCCAACGTATCGGGTAACGGACGCGGCGCACCACGCCACGCCGTTTGCGCTAAGTCGTGCGCCATCGACTGTAAAACAGAGAAGTCAAAACGCTGGGTTTGCCCGTCGGCAATATCAGATTCTGCTGCGAACGCAGCCTGAGAAAAAAGAGAAGCAATGCCGCTAGTCCCGCACACGGCGGCCATAGCCATTGAACCTTTAATAAATCGTCTACGATCCATACCTGAAAGTGAGTCCTTCTGGTGTAGTGAATGGTCCCGCGCTGGTCGTATTCAGCGGCAAGAAAATGCTTATTAATGACCGCTCACTCTAGACAATATTTATTAATAATCCAATTGTTGAACTCAGAGAATATGCATAAATCGGCAATTTTTTTCTGTCGATGGGATGAGCCTGATTCGTTTGTAAAATCAGGCAAATTTTTGCAAAGTCGGATGGTCAGAATTTAAAGCAAACCACAGCGGCGTTTACTGCGTTCTTCCGCTTCCTGGTACAACTGAAATTCATCAAATACCGGACACCCCAGTGCCTGCTCAAAAGCCTCCCGGCTGGCATTACCGTGACTGCGCATTTGCGTTTCATTACCCAGATTAGACTGGAAGATCCCCGCAGCACTAACCGGCAGAAAATCCTCATAAGTAATAGGTTGCGCCACTACCCAACCACGTTCGATCAAAGGTTGTGGATCGTCACCGGGATGGATTGCCTGACGATGCGCCTCACCCGATGGCGTCAGGCGATAACGAAACCATGCCAATCCCTGCTGGCGCATCAGAAATTCACTGTCCGGGAAGGCGCTGAAAGTTTCCTGTAAATGCAGTTGGTGAGTGAGATTATCCTGTCCGATTCCGGCGTTACGCAGAAGATCATCATACAGTTGCCGTCCTTTCGGCGTTAACGCCACACCACGTTGCTCTATCTCACCAAAGCGTGCGGTATGCGTTCCCTGCTTTTGCCCAGCAAACAACACGGTCTCTTCCAGCGCCTTAAAACTGGTCTGGCGCAGTAAAATCGGCACCTCGCGGCGCGGCGGCCCTTCGATCAGAATTTTGGGTTCAATACCGCATTCGGGCATCATCGACTGCACCCGGTCAATGTCGAGCGTGCGTGGCGTCAGGTGGTTAATATGACAGCCAGGAAAACAGACCACATCAGCAATCAGTCGATGTTCGTTGTGCAACGCGCGATAGGTTTCTTCATCTACTGTTGCTGACTGATGCCAGCGAAACGTTTCCAGGACTTCCTGCACAAACTCCCGCGCCTGAGCTTTGCTAAAGCCGCCCTCCCGATCATATACATCTAACAGTTGCCGACAACGCGGGGTAAAGATATCGCGCTGATGTAAAATCTCCGCCGCCTTCTGGCGCAAGGTTTCGTTTTCGATGAGTTCAAGGCGAAGTAATGAGGTAAAAACCCGAAAAGGATTACGCGCCAGCGAGGCATCATCGATAGGACGAAATGCCGTGGAATGTACCGGCACGCCAGCCTGCGAGAGATCGTAATAACAGACCGGATACATCCCCATAATGGCAAATATCCGCCGTAGCGTGGCAAGCTCTTGCGCGGTGCCGACGCGAATCGCCCCATGACGTTCAACGTTAAGTCGCGCCAGTTCGTCCGCATTTACCATTTTTTCATGCAATTGGGGATTGTTTTCCAGCACAGACAGATTGACGTCAGCCACCAGTTCCAGCAGCGTACCGTACTGTGGAACTTCTTGCTGATACATGGCTGACATAGCCTGCGAAAACTGTTCCCGAATCTCATCCGCCGTGATGCTGTTCGCCATAATCTCTGCCTCCAGTGGTCAGTAATCTGGAGTGTAGGTAACCACATTTACTCTGGTGGGAAGAATTTACAAACTGTGATCTCCCCACGAAATCAGTAAAACCACGCCTGTAAACGTAACAAAATTGCTTTATATGTTAATAATATTTTGCAATCAAGTTATCATAATCAAACAACTTCACTTGTCAGCGGCACCGCTTCGTTTTTAACATCGCTTATGGAAAAAAATAGTCTGTTTAGTCAGCGCATCCGTTTGCGCCACCTTCATACTTTCGTAGCTGTCGCACAACAAGGAACTTTGGGGCGCGCGGCTGAAACCCTTAATTTGAGTCAACCTGCGCTCTCTAAAACATTGAATGAACTTGAACAATTGACAGGCACCCGCTTATTTGACCGTGGACGTCAGGGCGCACAGCTTACCTTACCTGGCGAGCAATTTTTAACCCATGCAGTCAGAGTGCTTGACGCCATCAACACCGCAGGTCAGGCGCTTAATCGTAAAGAAGGGCTTAACAATGATGTTGTAAGGGTTGGTGCATTACCCACTGCTGCACTGGGGATCTTGCCTTCCGTTATTGGTCAGTTTCATCAGCAACAAAAAGAGACCACTCTGCAAGTTGCCACTATGAGTAACACCATGATTCTGGCAGGCTTAAAAACGGGGGAAATTGATATCGGTGTTGGTCGGATGTCAGATCCTGAACTGATGACCGGGCTTAATTACGAATTGCTGTTTCTCGAATCACTGAAACTGGTTGTCCGGCCTAACCACCCGCTTCTTCAGGAAAACGTGACGTTAAGTCGGGTGCTGGAATGGCCGGTTGTCGTATCGCCAGAAGGCACTGCGCCCCGCCAACATTCAGATGCGTTAGTACAAAGCCAGGGCTGCAAAATTCCTTCGGGTTGTATTGAAACGCTTTCAGCATCGCTTTCGCGTCAGCTTACGGTTGAATATGACTATGTGTGGTTTGTCCCTTCTGGCGCTGTAAAAGACGACCTGCGTCATGCCACGCTGGTGGCGCTACCTGTTCCGGGACATGGCGCAGGCGAACCTATTGGAATACTGACCCGCGTAGATGCAACGCTCTCTTCCGGCTGTCAGCTAATGATTAACGCAATTCGGAAATCAATGCCGTTCTGAAAGGTGAAGGGATCTTGCGATCCCTTCTTTGACATTATCACGCCGTTGCCAAACTAACCGAGCGCCCTGCCCCTCGTTGATTCGCAGGTAACGATTGTTTCTTCAGGCGGAATACATCCACAGCCTCAGTTAATCGTGCCGCCTGCTCTTCAAGAGACACTGCCGCTGCAGAGGCCTCTTCCACCAGAGAGGCATTCTGTTGCGTTACTTTATCCATTTCAGAAATCGCCTGGCTGACCTGCGTTATCCCCCTGCTTTGCTCATCCGAGGCAGCGGCAATTTCCTGCATGATATGTGTGACGCTCGCCACGGCATCCACAATGGCACTCATCGTTTTCCCGGCGGTTGTAACCTCATCTGACCCTTGCCCAATTAATCTGACTGATTCGCTAATCAAGCTTTCAATTTCTTTCGCCGCCTGGGCGCTGCGACTGGCAAGTGTACGCACTTCGCTGGCGACAACCGCAAATCCGCGACCTTGCTCACCAGCTCGCGCAGCTTCAACGGCGGCATTGAGCGCCAGAATATTTGTCTGGAAAGCAATACTGTTGATCACGGCGGTAATTTCGGAAATTTTTTTCGAGCTACTGGAGATATCGCCCATCGTTTTCACCACGCCGGAGACTGTCTTCCCGCCATCGCTGGCTTTAACGGAAGCCTCTTGTGCCAGACGGCTCGCGTGGTGTGCATTGTCCGCATTCTGTTTCACCGTCGCGGTGAGTTGCTCCATGCTGGCAGCGGTTTGTTCAATCGCCGCCGCTTGTTCTTCCGTGCGCGAAGAAAGGTCAGCATTGCCAGCGGAAATTTCGCTGGTGCCGCGATAAATCTCCTCCGCCCCCTGGCGTACCGTCCCGACGGTCATCACCAGAGAATGCTGCATTTTCTGTAGATGACGACTTAATCGTCCTATTTCGCTGCGCCCCGTCGGTTCGTCGTTCATTGTCAGATCGCCACTGGCGATTTGTTCAATACGTTGCGCGGCATGTTGTAGAGGTCGAATCACAATCCGACGCAAAACGATGAAGGTCATCAGCGTCATGACCAGGGCAAGGATAAACGCACCAATCATAAACATCACACCCAGTCGAGTGCGCTGATGCGCCTGCTCCGCCAGGTGGTTCGCTCTGGCGCTACGTATTTCAACGGCTTTGTTTAATATATGGGTATAACTATTATCCAGCGTTCGGATCTGCTCACTTTCATGATTAATAATCGCTTCAAACATGCCGTTTTTGGCATATTTCAGCATAGGCAGGAGGCCAGTTATATAAGCCTGAAAACGTTGATTTAATTCAGCATCCAGAGCTTCATCTGCAGCCGTTTTCACCTGGCGATTCTGGTAAGTACGATAACCTTGCTGCGATTGTTTAATCTGCAATTCCGCTTGTGCAATATTTCGCTTCATCTCTTCCATTTCTGCGATACGGCTCGCCGCCCCGGCCTGAATCATATTGATGCGGGCTGAACGCAGATAATCAGAGCTATTTGCCAAACCGGTGCGAGTCTGGATCTCCGCAGTAGCGTCACGCTGATCGCGGTCAGCCTGCCAGAGAAAAAACCCAGCCAGAGCTGAACTCAGGGCAAATAGAAGTAATATGCCGCCCAGAATACAGGCAAATAGCGGAACCAGCCTGATGTGATATAAAAAACCTAAGCGGTGTGAGGGTGTTGTATGCATGGCCGTTGTCTCTCTTCCAGATTTACTCCCGAGAGAGAATCATCGGCAATCGGTGGTAATTGCTTACTGCCAAAAACGTTTTCACTTCACATTTTTACAACATTTTATGCGTTAACAGATCATCGGGCGCCGCAATGAATAGGCTGGCGAATAAGGATGCTTTGTGAGGTGTATTGCGTGAAATTCTGGAAAGCGTTACGCACTTTCGTAAAGTGATTATTTTCCTGCTAAGAGAAACTGCATAGGATGATCGCGGGTGCCTGAGACTTTCTGTTTTCAGGCTAACCGGGAATCAGAAAGACGAAGGCCCCGACCGATATTTCTATCAACCGAGGCCGACGAATGAACCCAACAATTCAGATGTTAGCCTCTTACCCGCCATCCGGCAAGGAGAAAGGCTATGAAGCGCAACCCTCTGGTGGTGTGTCTGCTCATTATTTGTTTCACAATACTGGCATTCACACTTCTGA
>NZ_JABWMT020000025.1:0-65901 GCF_013368915.2 Escherichia sp. 93.1518 | reverse complement strand
CAGGCATCAGATAAAGCGAAAGGCCATCCGGAAGGATGGCCTTTTTGCGTTGCTGGTGCAGAAAAAAGTCCGGATGCGACGCTGGCGCGTCTTATCCAGCCTACACTTGCCTATCCGTCCTGCTTTTGCATCCACTCCACCACAAAATCAACCAGCCCCTCAACATCATTAATATCCAGTAATGCGACATCAAGATTAAGCGGCACATCACTGGCTACAGCAATAACATGCCTGTCTATCACTAATTCTTCCGGTCGATGTCCGGCCCCATCGCGAAACAGCACAATCTTTGCGATCTCTTCATGCTTAAACCCTTCGACCAGAATCAAATCCAGCTTTGAGGTATCCATTCGGCTTGCGAGGAAATGTAGATCCAGTTCTTCTTCATCTGGCGTTTCCGTCATCAAAGCCCATCGTTGCTGGCTGGCAACGATGGTTTGCGCCGCGCCAGCCTTGCGCAGCTCATAGCTATCTTTGCCTGGCTTATCAACATCCATATCATGATGCGTATGCTTAATCAGCCCCGGACGGATCCCCCTGGCGCATAATGCCGGGATCAGTTTTTTCAGCAGCGTAGTTTTTCCGGTGCCACTCCACGCAGCAAAGGCGAGTAACGGTATCATCGTTTTTCCTGCCATCGGGCAAGCTCCTCTGGCGTATTCACGTTTATAAATGCCTCTTTGCGATCGCTGAAATCAACCGCGTGACCGCCAGCAAGATTCATAAAAGCCATCACCCGGCGCTCTCCGGACAGCAGGCATTTCTGCAATAATGGCTCAATAGCGCGGTTTACCAGGGCTATAGTCGGGTGATCGCGTTCGCCGTCATGAACCCACACGACAGACGCATCTTTGCGCTGATGGTTAAGTCGGGAGACTAAATCCTGGGGAATATAGGGTGTATCGCACGGACAAAACAGAAACCACTCGCCTTTTTCCTGCTGCATTACTGAAAGCATTCCCGCCAGTGGCCCAGGGTAATCCGCCAGAGAATCCGCTATCACTTTCAGACCGGTTGCCTGATAGATTTCCTGATGGCGATTGGCATTAACCACGACGTGAGACAGCTGCGTCATAAGCGCGTCAGCGACATGTTGCCACAGCGGTTTGCCATTTAATTCAAGCAATCCTTTATCTACGCCGCCCATTCGTCTGGCTTTACCTCCTGCCAGCACAACGCCTGTTATCATCGTCATCAGATTCACCGATATCGCCTCTTTTATTGTGGGATTGACCCTGCTAACGTGTCTGTCTCAAGAGTAAGGAGCATCACTATGAAATGTAAACGTCTGAATGAAGTTATTGAACTCCTCCAGCCAGCCTGGCAAAAAGAGCCAGATCTTAACCTGCTGCAATTTTTGCAGAAACTGGCGAAAGAGTCAGGTTTTGACGGCGAACTGGCGGATTTGACGGATGACATTCTGATCTATCATTTGAAAATGCGTGATTCCGCGAAAGATGCGGTGATCCCAGGTTTGCAGAAAGATTATGAAGAAGACTTCAAAACGGCGCTATTACGCGCACGCGGCGTAATTAAAGAGTAAAAGCTTGTAAGCGGCGCGACCAAAATCATCGTGAAATGATATCCTTCATCATTCGTAATGTTTTCCGGATGATGGGATGAACAACAACGCTTTTACTTTCCAGACACTACACCCGGATACCATCATGGACGCTCTGTTTGAGCAAGGGATCCGGGTGGATTCCGGGCTTACCCCGCTTAACAGCTATGAAAACCGTGTCTATCAATTTCAGGACGAAGATCGTCGACGTTTTGTCGTCAAATTTTACCGCCCTGAACGCTGGACAGCCGATCAAATCCTCGAAGAACATCAATTTGCGTTGCAGTTGGTAAACGATGAAGTGCCGGTCGCAGCGCCAGTGGTGTTCAATGGCCAGACTTTATTGAATCATCAGGGATTTTATTTCGCCGTTTTCCCAAGCGTCGGTGGTCGCCAGTTCGAAGCTGATAATATCGATCAGATGGAAGCGGTTGGTCGTTATCTGGGGCGTATGCACCAGACGGGGCGCAAACAGCTTTTTATCCATCGCCCGACCATCGGCCTGAATGAATATTTCATTGAGCCACGTAAACTGTTTGAGGACGCTACGCTGATACCTTCCGGGTTGAAAGCGGCATTCCTGAAAGCGACAGATGAGCTGATCACCGCCGTTACAGCGCACTGGCGGGAAGATTTCACCGTTCTGCGGCTACATGGTGACTGCCATGCCGGGAACATTCTCTGGCGCGATGGTCCGATGTTTGTCGATCTGGATGATGCACGTAATGGTCCGGCTATTCAGGATTTGTGGATGTTGCTGAATGGTGATAAAGCCGAGCAGCGGATGCAACTGGAAACTATTATTGAAGCTTATGAAGAATTTAGCGAGTTCGACACCGCTGAAATCGGACTGATTGAACCTTTACGCGCCATGCGTTTAGTTTATTATCTTGCCTGGCTAATGCGGCGTTGGGCTGATCCCGCGTTCCCGAAAAATTTCCCGTGGTTAACCGGGGAAGATTACTGGCTGCGACAGACGGCGACTTTTATAGAACAGGCAAAAGTTCTACAAGAACCCCCTTTGCAATTAACACCTATGTATTAATCGGAGAGAGTAGATCATGAAAAAGATTTGGCTGGCGCTGGCTGGTTTAGTTTTAGCGTTTAGCGCATCGGCGGCGCAGTATGAAGATGGTAAGCAGTACACCACTCTGGAAAAACCGGTTGCTGGCGCGCCGCAAGTGCTGGAGTTTTTCTCTTTCTTCTGTCCGCACTGCTATCAGTTTGAAGAAGTTCTGCATATTTCTGATAACGTGAAGAAAAAACTGCCGGAAGGCGTGAAGATGACTAAATACCACGTCAACTTCATGGGTGGGGATCTGGGCAAAGAACTGACTCAGGCATGGGCAGTGGCGATGGCGCTGGGCGTGGAAGACAAAGTCACGGTTCCGCTGTTTGAAGGCGTACAGAAAACCCAGACCATTCGTTCTGCATCTGATATTCGCGATGTATTCATCAACGCAGGTATTAAAGGTGAAGAGTACGACGCGGCGTGGAACAGCTTTGTGGTGAAATCTCTGGTCGCTCAGCAGGAAAAAGCCGCAGCTGACGTGCAATTGCGTGGCGTTCCGGCGATGTTTGTTAACGGCAAATATCAGCTGAACCCGCAGGGTATGGATACCAGCAATATGGATGTTTTTGTTCAGCAGTATGCTGATACAGTGAAATATCTGTCTGAGAAAAAATAATTCATTGTAAATTACATAAGGCCCGTGAATATTTACGGGCTTTTTTTATTATTTAATAAATATAAATACATTCTGATAATGCACCCTGTTACTGGACATTATTTCAGCATAAGTGGATATTCAAAGTTTTGCTGTTTTATCAGGGAATATTTATATGATACGTAAGTCAGTTACAGGTGTCATTGTTGCGTTAACCGTTATCTGGGGTGGTGGCACATGGTACACAGGTACGCAAATTCAGCCTGGTGTCGAAAAGTTTATTAAAGATTTTAACGATGCTAAAAAGAAAGGTGAACATGCCTACGATATGACATTAAGTTATAAAAACTTTGAAAAAGGCTTTTTTAATTCCCGTTTTGAAATGCAACTTACATTTGATAACGGCGCACCCGATTTCAATATCAAGTCAGGCCAGAACGTTGCATTTGATGTGGATGTTGAGCACGGTCCGTTACCCATCACAATGTTAATGCGTGGTAATGTCATCCCCGCACTGGCAGCGGCAAAAGTGAACTTAGTGAATAATGAACTGACACAACCGCTATTTACCGCCGCGAAAAATAAATCGCCCGTTGAAGCGAAATTGCGATTCGCGTTTGGTGGCTCATTCTCCACGACATTAGATGTTGCCCCTGCAGAGTATGGAGAGTTTTCCTTTGGTGAAGGCCAGTTTACTTTTAATGGTGATGATAGTTCATTGTCTAACCTGGATATTGAAGGCAAGGTCGAAGATATTGTCCTGAAATTATCGCCAATGAGCAAAGTAACGGCGAAGAGTTTTACCATTAATTCTCTGACGCGATTAGAAGAAAAGAAATTTCCGGTTGGTGAAAGCGAGTCAAAATTTAATCAGATTAACATTATCAATCGCGGTGAAGACGTTGCCCAACTCGATAATTTCGTTGCAAAAACCAGGCTAGATCGCGTAAAAGATAAAGATTATATCAATGTCAATCTGACCTACGAACTTGATAAGTTAACAAAAGGGAATCAGCAACTCGGTAGTGGTGAGTGGTCATTGATTGCTGAATCTATTGATCCCTTAGCGGTGCGTCAATTTATCATCCAGTATAACATTGCGATGCGGAAGCAGCTTGCTGCACACCCTGAGTTAGCAAACGATGAAGCTGCTCTGCAAGAAGTGAATGCTGCATTGTTCAAAGAGTATTTACCGTTATTACAAAAAAGTGAGCCAGTTATTAAATTACCGGTTAGCTGGAGAAATACTCTCGGAGAACTAAACGCCAATCTGGATCTTAGTATTGATGATCCAGCCAAATCTTCATCATCCATAAACAAAGATATCAAATCGTTCAATTTAAACGTGGCTTTACCGCTTAATGTTGTTACAGAAACAGCAAAACAACTTAATTTATCTGAAGGTATGGATGCTGAAAAAGCCCAGAAGCGGGCGGATAAACAAATCAGCGGGATGATGACATTAGGTCAGATGTTTCAGTTAATCACGATTGACAACAATACCGCCTCGCTACAGTTGCGTTATACACCGGGTAAAGTTGTTTTTAACGGGCAGGAGATGAGCGAAGAAGAATTTATGTCTCGTGCCGGACGTTTTGCACATTAATATAATATCTCGCCTCTGCTAATTCAGAGGCGAGAAAAGCTACTTATTCTGGTGCTGCGATGACATCAATGACGTCAGAAGCCTGTCTTTTTCATGCCACAGTGAGTTCAGCCATTGCTGAAAATGGCGTTTAAAGTTTTTGTCATTGATATAGTCGCCATGCAACTCTTCAGCAATAGGTTGTAAATCCACATGCACGACAATTCTGGTCAGTTTGCCACTTAGCATATCGAAGAATGGTTGACGGTGATTATCCGGGTAACACAGCGTAACGTTGAGCAATTTATCGAATTGTTTACCCAGTACATTCAGCGCCATCGCAATACCGGCAGCTTTTGGCGGCAGAAGATTTTGAAATGTTGAGTGGGTTTGCTGGTGTTTCTCTTCAGTGAAGCGGGAACCCTCAACAAAATTCACAATAGTGGTGGGATGCAGGCGAAATTTTTCGCAGGAACGACGAGTGGTTTCTACATCTTTACCGCGTCGCTCCGGATGACGTAACAAATAAGCGCGCGAATAACGCTTCATAAACGGCATATCCAGCGCCCAACACGCCAGGCCAAGAAAAGGCACCCAGGCCAGTTGCTGTTTGAGGAAATATTTATTCATCGGAATGTGCTTACGAAACAGCACACACAGTACGACAATATCTGCCCAGCTATGGTGATTACAAATAAGCAGATACCAGTTCTTTTTACTTAACCCTTCCAGCCCGTGAACTTCCCATCGCAAATGTGGATTAAGGTGTAGTAATAGCGCCAGTCCTTCGCACCAGCAATACATCATAAAATCACAAAAACGTGAAACTTTTCGCCATATCATTGGCACAGGTAACAATAGTTTTACGATCCCGGCAATGATGATCGGGACGGAACAAAAAATGGTAACCAAAATGGTCAATACGATACTCAGCAAAAGGGTTATCGTAGCGAGTATTCTCGTCATAATTAATTTATTCAAAAAGTTAGCCATAGACAGTGCGCGAAAGAAGCGCAAGGCGCAGATTTTAGCAGAAAACGCCCCAAATAACGGATGATCCTGAAGTAGAAAAATAATTTATATCTATCCACATTAGAAGAAATCCTATTATCTCAATTATTAGGGATGGCTTTATTTTTAACTGCATGAAAAACAAAGATAAACATCATGCTGTAAAAAGCATGATAATAAATTAAAAGCGATGTAAATAATTTATGCACAAAGTTATCCACATGACGATTTGCGAGCGATCCAGAAGATCTACAAAAGATTTTCACGAAAAGCGGTGAAAAACTCATGTTTTCATCCTGTCTGTGGCATCCTTTACCCATAATCTGATAAACAGGCACGGACATTATGGTTCAGATCCCCCAAAATCCACTTATCCTTGTAGATGGTTCATCTTATCTTTATCGCGCATATCACGCGTTTCCGCCGCTGACCAACAGCGCAGGCGAGCCGACCGGTGCGATGTACGGTGTCCTCAACATGCTGCGTAGTCTAATCATGCAATATAAACCGACACATGCAGCGGTGGTCTTTGACGCCAAGGGAAAAACCTTTCGTGATGAACTGTTTGAACATTACAAATCACATCGCCCGCCAATGCCGGACGATTTGCGAGCGCAAATCGAACCCCTGCACGCAATGGTCAAGGCGATGGGACTGCCGCTGCTGGCGGTTTCTGGCGTAGAAGCGGACGACGTTATCGGTACACTGGCGCGCGAAGCCGAAAAAGCCGGGCGTCCGGTGTTGATCAGCACTGGCGACAAAGATATGGCGCAGCTGGTGACGCCAAATATTACGCTTATCAATACCATGACGAACACCATCCTCGGCCCGGAAGAGGTGGTGAATAAGTACGGCGTACCGCCAGAACTGATCATCGACTTCCTGGCGCTGATGGGCGACTCCTCCGATAACATTCCTGGCGTACCGGGCGTGGGTGAAAAAACCGCGCAGGCACTGCTGCAGGGTCTTGGCGGGCTGGATACGCTGTATGCCGAGCCGGAAAAAATTGCTGGGTTGAGCTTCCGTGGCGCGAAAACAATGGCAGCGAAGCTCGAGCAAAACAAAGAAGTTGCTTATCTCTCATACCAGCTGGCGACGATTAAAACCGATGTTGAACTGGAGCTGACCTGTGAACAACTGGAAGTGCAGCAACCGGCAGCGGAAGAGTTGTTGGGGCTGTTCAAAAAGTATGAGTTCAAACGCTGGACTGCTGATGTCGAAGCGGGCAAATGGTTACAGGCCAAAGGGGCAAAACCAGCCGCGAAGCCGCAGGAAACCAGTGTTGCAGACGAAGCACCAGAAGTGACGGCAACGGTGATTTCTTATGACAACTACGTCACCATCCTTGATGAAGAAACACTGAAAGCGTGGATTGCGAAGCTGGAAAAAGCGCCGGTATTTGCATTTGATACTGAAACCGACAGCCTTGATAACATCTCTGCCAACCTGGTCGGGCTTTCTTTTGCTATCGAGCCAGGCGTAGCGGCATATATTCCGGTTGCTCATGATTATCTTGATGCGCCCGATCAAATCTCTCGCGAGCGTGCACTCGAGTTGCTAAAACCGCTGCTGGAAGATGAAAAGGCGCTGAAGGTCGGGCAAAACCTGAAATACGATCGCGGTATTCTGGCGAACTACGGCATTGAACTGCGTGGGATTGCGTTTGATACCATGCTGGAGTCCTACATTCTCAATAGCGTTGCCGGGCGTCACGATATGGACAGCCTCGCGGAACGTTGGTTGAAGCACAAAACCATCACTTTTGAAGAGATTGCTGGTAAAGGCAAAAATCAACTGACCTTTAACCAGATTGCTCTGGAAGAGGCCGGTCGCTACGCCGCCGAAGATGCAGACGTCACCTTACAATTGCATCTGAAAATGTGGCCGGATCTGCAGAAACACAAAGGGCCGTTGAACGTCTTCGAGAATATCGAAATGCCGCTTGTGCCGGTGCTTTCACGCATTGAACGTAACGGTGTGAAGATCGATCCGAAAGTTCTGCACAATCATTCTGAAGAGCTCACTCTGCGCTTGGCGGAGCTGGAAAAGAAAGCGCATGAAATTGCGGGTGAAGAATTTAATCTTTCTTCAACCAAGCAGTTGCAAACTATTCTTTTTGAAAAACAGGGCATTAAGCCGCTGAAGAAAACGCCGGGTGGTGCGCCGTCAACGTCAGAAGAGGTGCTGGAAGAGCTGGCGCTGGACTATCCATTACCGAAAGTGATTCTGGAGTATCGTGGTCTGGCGAAGCTGAAATCAACCTATACCGACAAACTACCGTTGATGATTAACCCGAAAACTGGGCGCGTACATACTTCTTATCATCAGGCGGTAACCGCGACGGGACGTTTATCGTCAACCGACCCTAACCTGCAAAACATTCCGGTGCGTAACGAAGAAGGTCGCCGTATCCGCCAGGCGTTTATTGCGCCGCAGGATTACGTGATTGTTTCTGCGGACTACTCGCAGATTGAACTGCGTATTATGGCGCATCTCTCGCGAGATAAAGGCCTGCTGACCGCATTCGCGGAAGGAAAAGATATTCACCGGGCAACGGCCGCAGAAGTGTTTGGTTTGCCGCTAGAAACCGTCACCAGCGAGCAACGCCGCAGTGCGAAAGCAATCAACTTTGGTCTGATTTACGGCATGAGTGCTTTCGGCCTGGCGCGCCAGTTAAACATTCCGCGCAAAGAAGCGCAGAAGTACATGGATCTTTACTTCGAACGCTATCCGGGCGTGCTGGAGTATATGGAACGTACCCGCGCACAGGCGAAAGAGCAGGGTTACGTTGAAACTCTGGACGGACGCCGTCTCTATCTGCCGGATATCAAGTCCAGCAACGGTGCGCGTCGTGCTGCGGCTGAACGTGCAGCAATTAACGCACCGATGCAGGGAACCGCAGCCGACATCATCAAACGGGCTATGATTGCCGTAGATGCATGGTTACAGGCCGAGCAACCGCGCGTTCGTATGATCATGCAGGTACACGATGAACTGGTATTTGAAGTTCATAAAGATGATCTCGATGTGGTATCAAAGAAAATCCATCAATTGATGGAAAACTGTACCCGTCTGGATGTGCCGTTGCTGGTGGAAGTCGGAAGCGGTGAAAACTGGGATCAGGCGCACTAAGATTCGCCTGAATATGCCCTTTTTTCGTAAGTAAGCAACATAAGCTGTCACGTTTTGTGATGGCTATTAGAAATTCCTATGCAACAACTGAAAAAAAATTACAAAAAATGCTTTCTGAACTGAACAAAAAAGAGTAAAGTTATTCGCGTAGGGTACAGAGGTAAGATGTTCTATCTTTCAGACCTTTTACTTCACGTAATCGGATTTGGCTGAATTTTTTAGCCGCCCCAGTCAGTAATGACTGGGGCGTTTTTTATTGGGCGAGAGAAAAGATCTGAATTGCCTGATGCATAACGCTTATCAGATTTACGGCGTGAGTCGCAATATTTTGAAGACCCAGGCCAGACAAAGCATTTAAGCTGCATCCGGCACCGGGGAAAGAAAATTATTCGCCGTCCTGATTCTCTTCGACGGGCTGCATTTCGCTAAACCAGATATCCAGCTTCTGACGCAGCTTATCCACACCTTGTTTCTTCAGCGAAGAGAAGGTTTCTACCTGCACATCACCATTAAATGCCAGCACCGCTTCACGCACCATATTCAATTGCGCTTTACGTGCACCGCTCGCCAGTTTGTCCGCTTTGGTCAGTAGCACCAACACGGCGATATTGCTGTCCACCGCCCACTCAATCATCTGCTGATCGAGATCTTTCAGCGGATGGCGAATATCCATCAGTACCACCAGACCTTGCAGGCTCTGACGTTTTTCGAGGTATTCGCCGAGCGCGCGCTGCCATTTGCGCTTCATCTCTTCCGGGACTTCCGCATAACCGTAGCCAGGCAAGTCAACCAGACGCTTGCCATCAGCCACTTCAAACAGGTTGATAAGCTGGGTGCGCCCTGGCGTTTTCGAGGTACGAGCCAGGCTTTTCTGGTTAGTCAGCGTGTTCAGCGCGCTGGATTTACCTGCGTTGGAACGGCCTGCAAAAGCCACTTCGATCCCGGTATCGGAAGGTAAGTGGCGAATATCAGGCGCACTCATCACAAAATGCGTCTGTTGATAATTGAAATTAGTCAAAGCGGTCGTCTCCGTCAGTCAAAGCTTTTCAGCGATTATACCTGAACCACAATAAAAGACGGATTTTTCGGGGGACATGGTGTAAGTAAAAGCCACATGCTTTGTGAGACATTGCCGATCATCTTTATGCGAAATCGAAGAGAAAATTCTGCGATGCATGTCAAATAGGTCAAATAAATCATGTGATTAGTTTTATACAATAATCTGAAAATGAGAAAATACTGATGATAGTTTATTGTTTGTTTAGCGCAGAAGCGTAAAGTAGCACCCATAGAGCGAGGACGCTAACAGGAAGATGACTCAGGATGAGGGTCAGGAGCGCCAGGAGGCGAAGACAGAGGATTGTCAGGAAGACAAACGTCCGGAGACGTAATTAAACGGAAATGGAATCAACACGGAATGTTCTGGCTAATGGAAAAACAGGGTGTGTTGGCGGCCTGCAAGGATTGTAAGACCCGTTAAGGGTTATGAGTCAGGAAAAAAGGCGACAGAGTAATCTGTCGCCTTTTTTCTTTGCTTGCTTTCTGTTAGATTCCGCCGCAAATCTATACTGAATAAAACGGCAAAAAGACGAACCATTATGAAACCATCATCTTCAAACTCACGCAGCAAAGGTCACGCAAAAGCGCGTCGAAAAACACGCGAGGAGCTGGATCAGGAAGCTCGTGACCGCAAGCGCCAGAAAAAACGCCGTGGTCATGCGCCGGGCAGTCGCGCAGCGGGCGGTAACACTACATCAGGCAACAAAGGCCAGAACGCACCGAAAGATCCACGTATTGGCAGTAAAACCCCTATTCCATTGGGTGTGACTGAAAAAGTCACCAAACAGCACAAACCGAAGAGTGAGAAACCTATGCTTTCACCGCAGGCGGAGTTGGAGTTACTGGAAACGGATGAGCGTCTGGATGCGCTGCTGGAACGTCTGGAAGCAGGCGAAACCCTGAGCGCCGAAGAGCAATCCTGGGTTGATGCCAAACTGGATCGTATTGATGAGCTGATGCAGAAACTCGGCCTCTCTTATGACGACGATGAAGAAGAGGAAGAAGACGAGAAGCAAGAAGACATGATGCGTCTGCTGCGGGGCAACTAACGGATTGCCACCGTGGGCCTTCCCGTTCTGCTGATAACCCTTCCGGTTATATGTTATCTGGTGTGGTTATTCGTTAAACTACAACGGTTGTCGCGGCGACAAAAGTGGCTGCGCAACCGGCTGATGACCCGAACCGGGCATCCGTCGGTACGCCGTAGCCGCCAGAGACGCCATCGGAAGGAGTGAGCATGTCTGTACAGCAAATCGACTGGGATCTGGCCCTGATCCAGAAATATAATTATTCCGGGCCACGATACACCTCGTACCCGACCGCGCTGGAGTTTTCAGAAGACTTCGGCGAACAGGCGTTTTTACAAGCCGTGGCGCGCTATCCTGAGCGTCCATTATCTCTCTACGTACATATCCCGTTCTGCCATAAGCTTTGTTACTTCTGCGGTTGCAATAAGATTGTCACACGCCAGCAGCACAAGGCTGACCAATACCTGGACGCGCTGGAGCAAGAAATCGTCCATCGTGCACCGCTGTTTGCCGGGCGTCACGTTAGTCAGTTGCACTGGGGCGGTGGTACGCCGACGTATCTGAATAAAACGCAAATCAGCCGCCTGATGAAGCTGCTGCGGGAAAACTTCCAGTTCAATGCCGACGCGGAAATCTCGATCGAAGTCGATCCGCGTGAAATCGAACTGGATGTACTCGATCATTTACGTGCCGAAGGTTTTAACCGTCTGAGCATGGGCGTGCAGGACTTCAACAAAGAAGTGCAGCGTCTGGTTAACCGTGAGCAGGATGAAGAGTTCATCTTTGCGCTGCTTAACCATGCGCGTGAGATTGGCTTTACCTCCACCAACATTGACCTGATTTACGGCCTGCCGAAACAGACGCCGGAGAGTTTCGCTTTTACCCTGAAACGCGTAGCGGAACTTAACCCCGATCGTCTGAGTGTCTTTAACTACGCACATCTGCCGACCATTTTTGCTGCTCAGCGTAAAATCAAAGATGCTGACCTGCCGAGTCCGCAGCAGAAACTCGATATTCTGCAAGAAACCATCGCCTTCCTGACGCAATCGGGCTATCAGTTTATTGGTATGGATCACTTTGCCCGCCCGGATGACGAGCTGGCTGTGGCTCAGCGTGAAGGCGTGCTGCATCGTAACTTCCAGGGCTACACCACCCAGGGGGATACCGACCTGCTGGGGATGGGCGTTTCAGCCATCAGCATGATTGGCGACTGCTACGCGCAAAACCAGAAAGAGTTGAAGCAGTACTATCAGCAGGTGGATGAACAAGGTAATGCGCTGTGGCGCGGTATTGCATTAACGCGCGATGACTGTATTCGCCGCGATGTGATTAAGTCGCTTATCTGCAATTTCCGTCTGGATTACGCCCCCGTTGAACAACAGTGGGATTTGCACTTCGCTGATTACTTTGCGGAAGATCTCAAGCTTCTCGCCCCGTTAGCAAAAGATGGGCTGGTGGATGTCAATGAGAAGGGGATTCAGGTGACGGCGAAAGGCCGCTTGCTGATCCGCAACATTTGCATGTGCTTCGATACTTATCTGCGCCAGAAAGCGCGGATGCAGCAGTTCTCACGGGTGATTTAAATAGTGAATGGCGCTTCGTTTACAAGTTAGAAAACGAAAGCGCCATCAATGTGCTGAGAACAAGGTTGCCTGATGCGCTACGCTTATCAGGCCTACAAAACCTGTTGAAATTATTGCTTTTGTAGGCCGCATCCGGCATAAACCACGAGCTTCAGCTAAACAGTCCAATCATCGCGACACACAGGATGGCCGCAACGGCAGTTTGCGGTGTGTGGCTATCAACTGCGCCACTCGATACCAGATTAATTATTGATTCCAGCATAATGACTCCCCCCGTTTTCCGGGCAAGATCATACTGAACTTATCGGAACAGTAAAGCGCAAAATAACAGCAATTTGCGCTCAATAATCAATCTTTACACACCAGCCGTGAATCACTCAATCCCCAACTCTTTTAACTTACGTGTCAGGGTGTTACGTCCCCAACCAAGCAGTCGCGCTGCTTCCTGTTTATGTCCCTGCGTATGTCGCAATGCGGTGGTCAGTAACGTCCGCTCCAGCTCTGGCTGCGCTTCAGAAAGCAGGTTTTGATGACCGGAACGCAGCGCCCGATCTGCCCACTGTGCTAACAATGTTGCCCAACTGTCCGGTTGCATAGTGGAAGGACTTTCCGGTACGGTTGATTCAAACAGTTCGCTTGGCAAATCCTGAATCAACACTTCCTGTCCGGCGGCCATCACCGTTAACCAGCGGCAGGTGTTTTCCAGTTGGCGCACGTTCCCCGGCCACGCCAGACGCGTCAGGGCGGCTTCGGTTTCCGGATGCAGCAACTTCGCTTCTACGCCCAATTCGCGCGCGGCAACCTGTAAAAAATGGCGCGCCAGGCGGGGAATATCTTCACGGCGTTCGCGCAGGGGCGGCAGATGAACACGGATAACGTTCAGGCGGTGGAACAGATCCTCGCGGAACTTGCCTTCCTGCACGCGCAGTTCCAGGTTCTGGTGAGTCGCAGCGATAATACGCACATCCACTTTCACCGGCGCATAGCCGCCAACGCGGTAAAACTGACCGTCTGCCAGCACGCGCAGTAACCGTGTCTGCACATCCAGCGGCATATCGCCAATTTCATCAAGGAATAACGTGCCGCCATCGGCCTGTTCAAAACGGCCCTGACGAACGGTATTGGCACCGGTAAACGCGCCTTTCTCGTGACCAAACAGTTCTGATTCGATCAAGTCTTTTGGGATAGCCGCCATATTCAGCGCGATAAACGGCGCTTTGGCTCGCGGGCTGTGGCGATGCAGGGCATGAGCGACCAGCTCTTTACCGGTGCCGGACTCGCCATTGATCAACACGCTAATAGAAGAGCGCGAGAGCCGACCGATAATACGGAACACATCCTGCATAGCTGGTGCTTCGCCGATGATATCGGTTGTTGGGCCGTTAAGCTGAATATTGCGCGGCTGCTGCTGTTCCTGGTAATGGCTGATGGCGCGCTCAACCAGCGCCACGGCTTCGTCGATATCAAACGGTTTGGGCAGATAATCAAACGCCCCTTGTTGATAGGCGCTAACGGCGGCATCCAGATCCGAGTGCGCGGTCATAATGATGACCGGAAGCATCGGATGGCGCTGTTTAATCTGTTTGAGCAGCGCCAGCCCGTCCATTCCGGGCATACGGATATCTGAAAGCAGCACATCCGGCGTTTTGCTCGCCAGCGCCTCCAGCACCTCCGCGCCGTTCTCAAACGTCGTACAAGTTAAACCCGCCCCAGCGAGCGCACGTTCAAGCACCCAACGGATGGAACTATCGTCATCGACTACCCAGACTATCCCTCGTTGCATAAACGTCACCTTTATTTCCTGATAGGCAGGTAAACCGAGAACTCGGTATGACCTGGCCAACTGGTAAATTCAATTTTGCCTGAATGCTGATCAATCAAATTACGGGCGATGGATAAGCCAAGCCCGGTGCCGCCTTCGCGACCGCTGACCATCGGGTAAAACAGCGTATCCTGCAAATGAGGCGGGATACCCGGCCCGTTATCTTCCACATCGATCCGCGCTGCCAGCCGATAGCGTTCGCCGTGCAAGGTCAGTTGAAACGCGGTGCGGGTACGCAGAATAATTTCGCCGCCTTCCGGTCCCAGTGCCTGTAACGCATTGCGCACAATATTCAGCAATACCTGTTCAATTTGATCCGGATCGTGCGCCAGTTCCGGCAGGCTGGGGTCGTAATCACGAATCAACCGCACGTTACCCGGCAGTTCCATCGATACCAGCGCCACTACGCGCTCTGCCACCTTGTGAATACTTTCGGTAACACGCGTACCAGGCAGTTGCGGCCCCAACAGACGGTCGACCAGATTACGTAATCTGTCCGCCTGCTCGATAATTACTTTGGTATATTCCAGCAGCGATGGATCGGGCAACGCTTTGCTGAGTAGCTGTGCCGCGCCACGTAAACCGCCAAGCGGATTTTTAATCTCATGTGCCAGGCCGCGTACCAAATCGCGGGCAGCCACCTGCTGGGCGTGCTGTAGCTGTTCCTGACTTAAGCGGCGCTGGTTATCCATCGGTGCCATCTCCAGCAGGATCATGCCATCAGGCATACGCTGAGCTGTCACAGAAAGGATATGCGAGCGCCCGTCAATCACCAGCGTCACTTCGTTATCGGTAAACCCTTGCCCCGCCTCCAGACTTTCTTGCATTAATTCGATATTTAATGAGAAGTAGCTCAACAGTTCCGGTAACGGCGTACCGAACAATTTGCGGGAGCTTTGGGCGAGCAGTTGTTGCGCGGCGGGGTTGGCGTAATGTATCGCCAGATTGTCATCAATTAACAAAATACTGTTAATCAGCGAGTTGAGGATCTGCCCAGCATCGGGCTGCGTGCCTGTTGCCATAAAGCAGTCTCCTGAACAGGTTGCACCATTTTAGTGCATTATAGCTTTTTACGGATAAAAAGCGCGAAGCATCAGAGAAATGACGGAGAAAAAAGCCCATGCAGAGATGGGCTGAAAGTTTCCACGGCAACTAAATCCCGGCGTTGTTCGCGCCGGGTAGTACAACTTCAACTATTAGACGCTGTAGTACAGCTCAAACTCTACCGGATGCGGAGTCATACGCACGCGGTCATCTTCTTCGCGACGCAGGGCGATGTACGCATCGATTGCTTCATCAGTGAACACGCCACCGGCTTTCAGGAACTCGCGGTCCAGATCCAGTTCGTTCAGTGCTTCTTCCAGAGAGCCTGCAACCTGTGGGATCTCTTTCGCTTCTTCCGGCGGCAGGTCATACAGGTTTTTGTCCATCGCTTCGCCTGGGTGGATCTTGTTCTTGATACCATCAAGACCCGCCATCAGCAGGGCAGCAAAGCACAGGTACGGGTTAGCGGCCGGATCCGGGAAACGTACTTCGATACGACGCGCTTTTGGAGACGCAACCACCGGAATACGGATAGAAGCAGAGCGGTTACGCGCAGAGTAAGCCAGCATTACCGGTGCTTCGTAACCCGGAACCAGACGCTTGTAAGAGTTAGTGGTCGGGTTTGCCAGCGCGTTAATCGCTTTCGCGTGTTTGATTACGCCGCCAATGTAGTACAGCGCCTGCTCAGAAAGACCCGCGTATTTGTCGCCTGCGAACAGGTTAACGCCGTTTTTAGACAGCGACATGTGGCAGTGCATACCGGAGCCGTTATCACCAAACATCGGTTTTGGCATAAAGGTCGCGGTTTTACCGAAGCGGTGCGCCACGTTGTGAACGACATATTTGTAGATCTGAATTTCGTCAGCTTTTTTGGTCATGGTATTGAAGCGGGTTGCCACTTCGTTCTGACCTGCGGTCGCTACTTCGTGGTGATGTGCTTCAACCACCAGACCCATCTGTTCCATTACCAGGCACATTTCAGAACGGATATCCTGAGCTGAGTCTACTGGCGGAACCGGGAAGTAACCGCCTTTCACTGCCGGACGGTGACCTTTGTTACCACCTTCGTATTGGGTGGAGGAGTTCCATGCGCCTTCGATATCGTCGATAGCAACGTGAGAACCGGAGATAGAAGATCCGAAACGGATGTCATCGAACAGGAAAAATTCTGGTTCTGGCCCGAACAGTACGGTGTCGGCAATGCCAGTAGAGCGCAGGTAATCTTCGGCGCGTTTCGCGATGGAGCGCGGGTCACGGTCATAGCCTTGCAGGGTGCCAGGTTCAAGGATGTCGCAACGGATAATCAGGGTAGAGTCGGCGAAGAACGGGTCAATCACTGCGGTGGATGCGTCTGGCATCAGCACCATGTCGGATTCGTTAATGCCTTTCCAGCCGCCAATCGAGGAGCCGTCAAACATTTTGCCTTCTTCGAAGAATTCAGCATTCACCTGATGAGCAGGGATAGTGACGTGCTGTTCTTTACCTTTGGTATCGGTGAAGCGCAAATCAACAAACTTCACTTCGTGCTCGTTCAGCATCGTCAGTACGTGTTCAGCGGACATACTTTAACTCTCCTGGATTGGTCATTGTCGTCGTGGTAACGAAATCTGCAATTATTTTGGCCGTGTCGCCGTAAAAAAGATAAAGCGAAATCTGTGCCAACTTTTAAATTGCCCCTAAAAGGCGTTATCATGCTTAACATCGTGCAAAAGGGCTGCACCGTGATGTGAATGTTGCACCAATATAGTGCTTCAATGGAAACATTAAGCACCATGTTGGTGCAATGACCTTTGGATAACCCTTTTTATGCTCCGTGAAAGCGATCACAAAGGGACTCTGCAATACTTGTTTGCGGAGGATGTTTGTGATCCTGTTTTGTAGTGCGATTAATCCGTGTACAATAACGCGCTATTTCTAATGCCTGAGGCAAAGTTGTGATCGAAAAATTGCGTAATATCGCCATCATCGCGCACGTCGACCATGGTAAAACCACCCTGGTAGACAAGCTGCTCCAACAATCCGGTACGTTCGACTCTCGTGCCGAAACCCAAGAGCGCGTGATGGACTCCAACGATTTGGAGAAAGAGCGTGGGATTACCATCCTCGCGAAAAACACCGCTATCAAATGGAATGATTACCGTATCAACATCGTTGATACCCCGGGGCACGCCGACTTCGGTGGTGAAGTTGAACGTGTAATGTCCATGGTAGACTCAGTGCTGCTGGTGGTTGACGCATTTGACGGCCCGATGCCGCAAACGCGTTTCGTAACCAAAAAAGCGTTTGCTTACGGCCTGAAGCCGATTGTTGTTATCAACAAAGTTGACCGCCCAGGCGCGCGTCCTGACTGGGTTGTGGATCAGGTATTTGACCTGTTCGTTAACCTCGACGCGACCGACGAGCAGCTGGACTTCCCGATCGTTTACGCTTCTGCGCTGAACGGCATCGCGGGTCTGGATCACGAAGATATGGCGGAAGACATGACCCCGCTGTACCAGGCGATTGTTGACCACGTTCCTGCGCCGGACGTTGACCTTGACGGTCCGTTCCAGATGCAGATTTCTCAGCTCGATTACAACAGCTATGTTGGCGTTATCGGCATTGGCCGCATCAAGCGCGGTAAAGTGAAGCCGAACCAGCAGGTTACTATCATCGATAGCGAAGGCAAAACCCGTAACGCGAAAGTCGGTAAAGTGCTGGGCCACCTCGGTCTGGAGCGTATCGAAACCGATCTGGCGGAAGCTGGCGATATCGTGGCGATCACTGGCCTTGGCGAGCTGAACATTTCTGACACCGTTTGCGACACGCAAAACGTTGAAGCATTGCCGGCACTCTCCGTTGATGAGCCGACCGTTTCCATGTTCTTCTGCGTTAACACCTCTCCGTTCTGCGGTAAAGAAGGTAAGTTCGTAACGTCTCGTCAGATTCTGGATCGTCTGAACAAAGAACTGGTACACAACGTTGCGCTGCGCGTAGAAGAAACCGAAGACGCCGATGCGTTCCGCGTTTCTGGTCGTGGCGAACTGCACCTGTCTGTTCTTATTGAGAACATGCGTCGTGAAGGTTTCGAACTGGCGGTATCCCGTCCGAAAGTTATCTTCCGTGAAATCGACGGTCGTAAACAAGAGCCGTTCGAAAACGTGACTTTGGACGTTGAAGAACAGCATCAGGGTTCTGTAATGCAGGCGCTGGGCGAGCGTAAAGGCGAGCTGAAAAACATGAATCCAGACGGTAAAGGCCGCGTACGTCTCGACTACGTGATCCCAAGCCGTGGTCTGATTGGCTTCCGTTCTGAGTTCATGACCATGACTTCCGGTACGGGTCTGCTGTACTCCACCTTCAGCCACTACGACGACGTACGTCCGGGTGAAGTGGGTCAGCGTCAGAACGGCGTACTGATCTCTAACGGCCAGGGTAAAGCGGTAGCGTTCGCGCTGTTTGGTCTGCAGGATCGCGGTAAGCTGTTCCTCGGTCACGGTGCAGAAGTTTACGAAGGTCAGATTATCGGTATTCACAGCCGCTCTAACGACCTGACTGTAAACTGCCTGACCGGTAAGAAACTGACCAACATGCGTGCTTCCGGTACTGACGAAGCCGTTGTTCTGGTTCCGCCTATCCGCATGACTCTGGAACAAGCTCTGGAGTTCATCGATGATGACGAACTGGTAGAAGTTACTCCGACCTCTATCCGTATTCGTAAACGTCACCTGACGGAAAACGATCGTCGCCGCGCGAACCGTGGTCCAAAAGAAGATTAATTTTTCTTTTTAGTCGTGAAAAACCTGCCAGTGATGGCAGGTTTTTTTTTGCCTTTGCAGGTCTGATAAGATGCGTCAGCATCGCATCAGGCATTATCGAAAGCCCTGCACACGGAGAAAATCCGCAATCGCGTCAGTGTTGTTGTGACCAATAACACTTTCAGCACAGGCACTCGCCATTACCCATCGCAATGCCTTTCCCAGCCATCCTCAAAATAAAGGCTATGATTTCATCCAGCGCGATGCACCTGGGTTAACCCGCTTACCCAGGCACCTGACGCAATAAATCTAACGCCGGAATTTGTGACGCCAGATAAGCCGCTGGTCATCGAAACCCGTTGGCCATTTACGCCTGAATCTTAACCATTCATGTATTGCGAAAAAGCCAGTGAAATTACTCTGCTTTTTCGCAATCAGCGTCACAAGATTACCCATATTGCCACATAGCCAAACCCCTCCTTTCCCGCTACAGTTAATTTCCTGTGGCGAGAAAGGAGGCAAAAATGCTCTATATCTTTGATTTAGGTAATGTGATTGTCGATATCGACTTTAACCGTGTGCTGGGAACCTGGAGCGATTTAACGCGCGTTCCGCTGGCTACGCTTAAGAAGAGTTTTCATATGGGGGAGGCGTTTCATCAGCATGAACGTGGGGAAATTAGCGATGAAGCGTTCGCAGAGGCGCTGTGCCATGAGATGGCCTTACCGCTAAGCTACGAGCAGTTCTCCCACGGCTGGCAGGCAGTGTTTGTCGCGCTGCGCCCGGAAGTGATCGATATCATGCATAAACTGCGTGAACAGGGGCATCGCGTGGTGGTGCTTTCCAATACTAACCGCCTGCATACCACTTTCTGGCCGGAGGAATACCCGGAAATCCGCAACGCTGCCGACCATATCTATCTGTCGCAAGATTTAGGTATGCGCAAACCGGAAGCGCGGATCTACCAGCATGTTTTACAGGCAGAAGGTTTTTCACCAGATGATACCGTCTTTTTCGATGACAACGCCGATAATATAGAAGGGGCTAATCAGCTAGGCATTACCAGCATTCAGGTAAAAGATAAAACCACCATCCCGGACTATTTCGCGAAGGTGTTATGCTAAAAACCATCCATGAAAAAGCCAGGCATCGTACCCGTCCGCTATGGGCCTGGCTGAAACTACTCTGGCAACGCATTAATGAGGACAACATGACAACCCTGGCAGGTAACCTTGCCTATGTGTCGTTGCTCTCATTAGTGCCGCTGGTTGCCGTTGTTTTTGCGCTTTTCGCCGCTTTTCCCATGTTTTCCGACGTCAGCATTCAGTTGCGTCACTTTATTTTCGCCAACTTTCTGCCTGCCACCGGCGATGTTA
Source organism: Escherichia sp. 93.1518 (assembly GCF_013368915.2). Taxonomy (NCBI): domain Bacteria; kingdom Pseudomonadati; phylum Pseudomonadota; class Gammaproteobacteria; order Enterobacterales; family Enterobacteriaceae; genus Escherichia; species Escherichia sp. 93.1518. The sequence continues at coordinate 45,296 of NZ_JABWMT020000025.1, read as the reverse complement.
TCCAGCAATATATCGAACAGTTTGTTGCCAATTCCAACAAGATGACCGCCGTCGGGGCATGTGGCCTGATCGTCACGGCGTTATTGCTGATGTACTCCATCGATAGCGCACTTAACGCCATCTGGCGCAGTAAACGGGTGCGTCCCAAAATTTACTCGTTTGCCGTGTACTGGATGATTTTGACGTTAGGGCCGCTGTTGGCAGGTGCCAGTCTGGCGATCAGTTCCTATCTGCTCTCCCTGCGCTGGGCGAGCGATCTCAATACCGTCATCGACAATGTGCTGCGTATTTTTCCGCTGCTGTTGTCGTGGATCTCCTTCTGGCTGCTGTACAGCATTGTTCCTACCATCCGCGTACCTAACCGCGACGCTATTGTCGGCGCGTTTGTCGCCGCGCTCCTGTTCGAAGCAGGAAAGAAAGGTTTCGCGCTTTATATCACCATGTTCCCGTCATATCAGCTCATTTACGGTGTACTGGCGGTGATCCCCATTCTCTTCGTCTGGGTCTACTGGACATGGTGTATCGTCTTGCTTGGCGCGGAAATTACTGTCACTCTCGGGGAATACCGCAAACTAAAACAAGCAGCTGAACAAGAAGAAGACGACGAGCCATGATTGCATTAATTCAACGCGTAACCCGTGCCAGCGTCACCGTGGAGGGAGAAGTGACGGGCGAAATTGGCGCGGGACTTTTGGTGTTATTGGGTGTCGAAAAGGATGACGACGAACAGAAAGCAAACCGTCTGTGCGAGCGTGTGCTCGGCTATCGCATCTTTAGCGATGCCGAAGGCAAGATGAATCTCAACGTGCAACAGGCCGGCGGCAGTGTGCTGGTGGTTTCCCAGTTTACCCTTGCCGCAGATACCGAACGAGGGATGCGCCCAAGTTTCTCCAAAGGCGCATCACCGGATCGCGCAGAGGCGTTATATGACTATTTCGTCGAACGCTGCCGTCAGCAGGAGATGAACACGCAAACAGGACGCTTCGCTGCGGATATGCAGGTATCGCTGGTCAATGATGGCCCCGTGACATTCTGGTTGCAGGTATGAGCCAGCTTCCAGGGGTATCACGGGAAACAAGAGAGAGTATCGCTATGTATCACCTTCGGGTTCCACAAACAGAAGAAGAATTAGAGCGTTACTATCAGTTTCGCTGGGAGATGTTGCGTAAACCCCTGCATCAACCGAAAGGTTCGGAACGCGACGCGTGGGATGCGATGGCGCATCACCAGATGGTCGTTGACGAGCAGGGTAATCTGGTGGCGGTAGGGCGGCTGTATATCAATGCCGATAACGAAGCCTCCATCCGTTTTATGGCGGTACACCCGGACGTGCAGGACAAAGGGTTGGGGACGCTGATGGCGATGACGCTTGAGTCGGTGGCGCGTCAGGAAGGTGTTAAACGCGTGACCTGTAGCGCCCGCGAAGATGCGGTGGAGTTTTTCGCCAAGCTGGGGTTTGTGAATCAGGGAGAAATCACCACACCAACTACCACGCCCATTCGTCATTTTTTGATGATTAAACCTGTCGCTACTCTGGATGATATTTTGCATCGCGGCGACTGGTGCGCACAGCTCCAGCAGGCGTGGTATGAACACATCCCATTAAGTGAAAAAATGGGCGTGCGTATTCAGCAATATACTGGGCAAAAATTTATCACCACCATGCCGGAAACCGGCAATCAGAATCCGCATCATACGTTATTTGCCGGGAGTTTATTCTCGCTGGCAACACTCACCGGTTGGGGGCTTATCTGGCTGATGCTGCGTGAACGCCATCTCGGCGGAACGATTATTCTGGCCGATGCGCATATCCGCTACAGCAAACCGATTAGCGGTAAACCCCATGCGGTAGCCGACCTCGGTGCGTTAAGTGGCGATCTCGACCGTCTGGCGCGCGGGCGTAAAGCGCGGGTGCAAATGCAGGTTGAAATCTTTGGCGACGAGACGCCAGGTGCGGTGTTTGAAGGGACGTATATCGTTCTTCCCGCTAAGCCATTTGGCCCGTATGAAGAGGGCGGGAATGAAGAAGAGTAGGGTGGACGTTTTAATTAAAGACCGGTTGGTGGTGGCACTGACCGGTCAGTTACGGATGATTAATTTCACCTTAATCTCCGGTGCTGTAAAGAAGCTGACTTTTTTCGGGTACACCACCTGGATGATGCAAATGAAGACCCAATCAAAAAAATATTCTTGAATATAATATATTCATAACACCCATAATTCATCCTTATTATTTATTGTCGCTTTTCTGTGGGAGTGTCCCCGCCTAATTAAGAGTAATAAATTATTCTGGGCGATAACTAAGCCATTTTTGAGTAACAATTAAAATAATTGCAACTGTTGTATTATTTCTGGAAAACGTCTCGCAAAAACAAAACCGTATGAAAAAATAAGCTTTCGTCAGTTAATTTTTCGGCGTAATTTTCGCACATACATTAATGAGTAATTTATGTAAGGTGTTGAAAATGGCGATGAATACGGTTTTTCTTCATTTATCAGAAGAGGCAATTAAACGGCTGAATAAGCTCAGGGGCTGGCGTAAGGTTTCGCGATCTGCAATTTTACGCGAAGCGGTAGAGCAATATCTGGAGCGTCAGCAATTTCCGGTGCGTAGGGTAAAAGGCGGCAAGCAAAGGAGTGAGGCAGTAGGTGTTGAAGAATAGTGTAAGCTGCGCGAGGAATGGTAATGGCAAAAATGATACCAATCAGAATACTGAAAAGTGCGCGTTGTTCATACCGGATGCGGCTTGCACGCCTTATTCGACCTACAAAATCATGCCAATTCAATATATTGCAGTTTTTGGGGTAGGCCTGATAAGCGTAGCGCATCAGGCAATCTTACGTTTGTCATCAGTGACATACCAATAACCTTATCGATGTGTTGCTGGGAAAATTGAGACCAAACAGGCACTGACAGCATGGACTTGAATTGGTAACGCGGAATACGAGAGATGGTGTATCACACCCTATGAGCTGTAATCCGGGCGACCTGCGCCACCCGGAAAACGTCAGAGATTACTCCCCTTCACCTGGAAACAGGAACGGGTTGATGGAACTACGGGCATAGCCTTCTTGCTCCATTCGTGCGTCCAGTACCAAGGAGGCGAGGTCATCTGCCACGGCTTCAACTTTCGGCTCTTTTTCCTGATAAAGAATCTTCAGGTAAGTGCCACAGTCATCGCAGCTTTCGGCTTTAATCGCGGCCTGTTCGTCATCCAGCGACCAGTAATGCAGTTTGCCGCTCTGCTCGCAGTTGCTGCATTTTACGCGCACCACGTGCCATTCGGTTTCGCACAGGTTGCAGTGCAGGTAACGCAAACCCTGAGTGGTGCCAATTTGCACCATGCTGGACACCGGCATAGAACCACAAACCGGGCAATATTGACGTTGTTCGCCGTATTCTGCGCGGGCTTTGCCGGGGATCAGGTTAGCCATTTGCGCCCAGTAGAGCGACAGCGCGGCCCAGATAAACGGTGCTTTATCGCTGCTGACGGAGGAGAAATCAGAGGCAAACAGCACGCTGGCCATATCTTCCAGCTCCTGGGTTGATGCCTTCTCCAGATTCTCAATCACGGCCAGCGCCGGACCGCTCATTTCAGGTTTCAGCTCGGCAATCAGCGCCATCAACAGTTTTTGCCAGTGCTTATCGCGCGGCAGAACGTGAATATCCAGCGGTGGCTTGCCTTGTGCGCTGGCTTCTTTAATGCGTGCAGTCAGATCCATCTCCAGCGGATGGTCGTACAGCACCACTTCCTGGGCGTGGGCGATAAGCGCAGCAAAGCGCAGGTAATCACCCAGCGGATTATTTTCTGCCAGTTCGCGCAGACGCTCGGCGCGGCGGTTGTACAAATTTTTGAGCCGAGGGAACAATAACGGCGGAATCATATCCGCCGTACGTTTCTCGCTCGAACCCAGCTCATCTTGCGGGATTATGCGAATACTCATTCAGCTTTCTTTTCCGTTGTCTTGCGGACTTCACGATACCAGCGTGGATGGTGTTTCTTCGCCCATGCGCTGGTAACCCATCCTTCCACCATGGCGGTAATCGTGCCTTTCACCCAAAGGGCGGCGTAGATATGCACCATGATAACCACAATTAACGCTACTGCGGCAAATGAATGCAGCATTAACGCGAATCGGATCACCGGGATTGAGAAAGCAGGCGCAAAATAAGGACGCCAGATAATCACACCGCTCACCAGCAGCAGAACCAGGAAAATAATCGCTGCCCAGAAAACGCATTTCTGACCGAAGTTATAACGCCCGGTGTCACCTACTTCCTCGTTGACGACGATCTTACGAATATTCTTCGCCCAAAAGATATCATCCCGATTGATTAGGTTGTGATGCCAGTAACGGAAAAACATGATGATGAACGAGGCAAACATAACCACGCCGACAAACGGGTGCAGAATACGCGCCAGCTGCGGTGTGCCCATGATTTGCATCAACCAGTTGAAGGATGGGAACAAAAAGCCCAGCCCACTCACCGCCGCCAGGATGAAGCAGAAGGCGGTTACCCAGTGGTTGATACGTTCCGGCGCGGTGTAGCGCACGATGGTGTCACGTCGTTTCATTTGCGCTCCTCGTCTTTCTCTTCGTGCAGATTGTTCTCTTCCTCATCCGCACGGTTCGGACCGACACCCACGTAGTGGAAGATACTGGCCGCAAAGGTAGCCGCAAAGCCAACAGCCGCGAGCGGTTTCCAGATGCCTTTCCAGAATTTCACGGTTTCGCTGATTTCCGGGTTCTCCGGCAAGCCATGATACAGATTCGGCTTGTCAGCATGGTGCAGCACGTACATAACGTGTGTACCACCGACGCCAGCCGGATCGTACAGACCCGCATTGTCGTAACCACGGGTTTTCAGCTCAGCCACACGCTCGCTCGCCAGCGTTTTCATCGACTCTTTCGTACCGAAATGAATCGCGCCCGTCGGGCAGGTCTTCACACAGGCCGGTTCTTGCCCAACCACCACGCGGTCAACGCACAACGTACATTTGTAGACGCGGTTGTCTTCCGGGTTGAGGCGCGGAATGTCGAACGGACAGCCCGCAATGCAATAACCGCAGCCAATGCACTGCTCGGACTGGAAGTCGACGATACCGTTGGCATACTGAATAATTGCACCTTCCGCCGGGCACGCTTTCAGGCAGCCCGGATCGGAACAGTGCATACAGCCGTCTTTGCGGATCAGCCATTCCAGTTTGTCATTCTGCTCCACTTCCGAGAAGCGCATTACCGTCCACGATTTGGCGCTTAAATCATTGGGGTTATCGTACACCCCAATGTTATTGCCGACGGTATCGCGAATGTCGTTCCACTCTGAACACGCCACCTGACAGGCTTTACAGCCGATACAGGTGGTGACGTCGATGAGTTTCGCCACTTCTTCCTGGAAGTCCCGCGCCTGAGGCGCGGGGGTCAGACCGTTAGTCGCGGAACGACGAATGATATCTTGAGATTGATAAGCCATATGTCGTCTCCGTTACACCTTTTCCACATTCACAAGGAAGGACTTAAACTCCGGCGTCTGCGTGTTCGCATCACCGACGAATGGCGTCAACGTATTGGCAATAAAGCCTTTTTTCGCCACGCCTTCATAGCCCCAGTGAATCGGAATACCGATGGTATCGATATCTTTGCCGTTCGCTTTCAGCGTGCGAATACGTTTGGTCACCACCGCTTTGGCTTTGATATAGCCACGGTTGGAGGAGACTTTCACGGTATCGCCCTGGGCAATGCCAAGTTTATTCGCCAGCGACTCACCGATTTCCACAAACTGCTCTGGCTGCAAAATCGCGTTCAACAGCGCGTGTTTGGTCCAGTAGTGGAAGTGCTCGGTCAGACGATAGGTGGTTCCGACATACGGGAACTTATCGGCTTTACCCAATGCTTCGGCGTCGTCTTTAAAGATACGTGCAGCCGGGTTCGAGATAACGTTTGGATGCAGTGGGTTAGTTCCCAGCGGCGTTTCAAACGGCTCGTAGTGTTCCGGGAACGGACCTTCCGCCATCTTATCGAGAGCAAACAGACGCCCCATGCCTTCCTGCTGCATGATAAACGGCCCAACGCCGCTGCCCGGAGGCGCTGCGCTGTAGTCCGGAATATCCCAGCCGGTCCACTTAGTACCGTCCCATTTCAGCAACTGACGCTTCGGATCCCACGGGTTACCCTGCGGGTCTGCGGAGGCGCGGTTATACAGGATGCGGCGGTTAAGCGGCCATGCCCATGCCCAGCCCAGCGTGTTACCGAGGCCAGACGGATCGGCGTTATCTCGGCGTGCCATCTGGTTGCCTTCCGGCGTCCAGCTACCGGCGAAAATCCAGCAGCCACAGGAAGTCGTACCATCATCGCGCAGTTGGGCGAACGAACTAAGTTGTTGGCCTTTCTTGACGATAACCGCACCGGTTGCTGGATCGGTAATATCGGCCAGCGCCTTACCGTTGCTCTCCATCGCCACTTCTTCTGAAGATGGCTCATGCGGAATGGCGTAGTTCCAGGTCATGTTCAGTACCTGATCCGGGTTCGCGCCACCCTGTTCGGCATACATTTTGCGCAAGCGCAGGAAGATACCGGAGAGGATCTCGCCGTCGGTCAGTGCAATCCCTGGGGCGTCCGCACCTTTCCAGTGCCACTGCAACCAGCGACCGGAGTTAACGATAGAACCGTTCTCTTCCGCGAAGCAGGTCGATGGCAGGCGGAACACTTCGGTCTGGATCTTCGACGAGTCAACTTCGTTCAGCTCACCGTGGTTCTGCCAGAAGTTAGAGGTTTCAGTGTTCAGCGGGTCGATGGTGACGAGGAACTTCAGTTTCGACAGACAACCGATCACTTTGTTTTTGTTCGGGAATGAGGCAACGGGGTTAAAGCCCTGGCAGATATAGCCATTGACCTTGCCCTCTTTCATCATCTCGAAGTATTGCAGGACGTCGTAACCTTTATCCCACTTCGGCAACCAGTCAAAGCCCCAGCTATTTTCCGCCGTCGCTTTATCACCAAAGAAGGCCTTCATCATTGAGACGAAGAATTTCGGGTAGTTGCCCCAGTAGTTTACCTGGCCCTCCAGCAGCGGTTTCGGCGTGTTGGCGGTAAGGTAGGTTTGCAGATCGGTCTGCTTCTCGCTTGGCAGCGTCATGTAACCCGGCAGGCTCTGCGACAGCAGCCCCAGATCCGTCAGCCCCTGAATGTTGGAGTGACCGCGCAGGGCGTTAACGCCGCCACCTGCCATCCCCATGTTGCCGAGCAGCAGCTGGATCATCGCCATGGTACGGATGTTCTGCGCACCAACGGAGTGTTGCGTCCAGCCGAGCGCGTAGAGGAACGAGGCGGTTTTATCGTGTGCACTGGTTTCGGCGATGTATTCGCAGACTTTCAGGAACGCGTCTTTTGGCGTACCACAGATGTTTTCAACCACATCTGGCGTATAACGGGAAACGTGCTGTTTCAGCAAGTTCCACACGCAGCGTGGATGTTGCAGCGTGGTATCGCGTTTGGCGAAGCCGTTTTCGTCCAGTTCGTAAGTCCAGGAGGATTTATCGTACTTGCGTTTTTCCGCGTCGTAGCCGGTGAACAGGCCATCTTCAAAGCCGTAATCTTCACGCACGATCAAGCTGGCGTTGGTATAGGCTTCGGTGTATTCGCGGTTGAATTTTTCATTGTTCAGCAGGTACAGCAATACGCCTGACAGGAAAGCAATGTCAGTACCGGAACGAATAGGGGCATAGTAGTCAGCCACCGCCGCCGTACGCGTAAAGCGAGGATCAATCACAATTAGCTTCGCGCCGTTGTGAATTTTGGCTTCCATCGCCCAGCGGAATCCTACCGGGTGAGCTTCAGCGGCATTACCGCCCATCACCACGACGAGGTTGGCGTTCTTGATGTCGACCCAGTGGTTGGTCATCGCACCGCGACCAAATGTTGGAGCAAGACTTGCTACCGTTGGTCCGTGTCAGACACGCGCCTGGTTGTCGACCGCGAGCATACCCAGCGCGCGGGAGAATTTTTGCGTTAAATAGCCGGTTTCGTTACTCGACGCGGAAGCACACAGCATCCCGGTGGAGAGCCAGCGGTTAACTGTCACGCCTTCGGCGTTTTGCGCAATGTAGTTTGCATCGCGGTCTTCTTTCATCAGTTTGGCGATGCGATCAAACGCCTCTTCCCAACTGATTTGCTGCCATTTATCAGAACCAGGCGCACGGTATTCCGGGAACTTCAGACGGCTTTCGGAGTGGATGAAATCCACCAGGCCAGCGCCTTTCGGACAAAGTGCACCACGGTTGACCGGGTGATCCGGATCGCCTTCGATATGGAAGATAGATGCTTTGGCGTTTTTTGCTCCGTCACCGAGGCTGTACATCAACAGCCCGCAACCAACAGAACAATAGGTGCAGGTATTACGGGTTTCGCGGGTGCGCAGCAGTTTATACTGCCTTGTTTCCGCGAGTGCTACGCTGGGTGCAAAGCCCAGTGCCGCTGCCGTGGTGCCTGCCATACCGCCAGCGCAGATCTTAAAGAACTGCCTTCTGCTGACCTGCATGGATTGCTCCTTGTTTCGACATTGTCACGTCCCATTTACATTCGCTTGCTGCGTGTGCAGGGAGTGGGAGTTATTTTTCTTTGCGGAAGGGGCCGCAAAGGTCCAGAATTGGCTCAATTTCCCTCCATCCAGGAAGGGTTTGTAACAGAATACCATAATCTTGGTATGTGTGTTCTTATCTGGTTAAGAGAAAGTGAAAAAAACACAGCAAAAAGAAATCAAAAATGTGACAAATATCACGGGAATGCGACAAATTGAGTTATGGCAGCGTGACGATTTACAACATTCCCGGCTTGATGAAGTCGCGGAAGAAGTTCCCGTTGCGTTGGTCTACAACGGCATTTCGCACGTAGTGATGATGGCTTCGCCAAAAGACCTTGAACGCTTTGCGCTTGGTTTTTCGCTTTCCGAAGGAATAATCGAAAGCCCGCGTGATATTTTCGGCATGGATGTTGTTCCCTCGTGTAATGGTCTGGAAGTGCAAATCGAACTTTCCAGCCGTCGCTTTATGGGGCTGAAGGAGCGCCGCCGGGCGCTGGCAGGGCGTACGGGCTGTGGCGTATGCGGCGTGGAGCAACTTAATGACATCGGTAAACCGGTGCAGCCGCTGCCGTTCACCCAGACGTTTGATCTCAACAAACTGGATGATGCATTACGCCATCTCAATGATTTCCAGCCCGTGGGGCAACTGACCGGTTGTACCCATGCCGCAGCCTGGATGTTGCCGTCTGGCGAACTGGCGGGCGGACATGAAGATGTGGGCCGCCATGTGGCGCTGGATAAACTGTTAGGTCGACGGGCACAAGAAGGTGAACGTTGGCAGCAGGGTGCGGTGTTGGTTTCCAGCCGCGCCAGCTATGAAATGGTGCAAAAATCTGCGATGTGCGGGGTAGAAATTCTGTTTGCGGTGTCTGCCGCGACAACGCTTGCCGTAGAAGTCGCCGAGCGATGTAACCTGACGCTGGTAGGCTTTTGTAAGCCGGGACGGGCGACGATTTATACCCATCCGCAACGGTTGATTCATAATTAAAGAAGTACCGCAATTCTGATCCTGGATTGCGGTTTTATTTTTTTATTAAATAATGCTGAATATGTTATTCAGCATTTAAATAATAATTTCACCACAAGAAATTATCTCGTTAACTCCGGTTTATATCGATATACTCCAGTCGCATTAATCCTTTAAGAATTAATCATTATTTATATAAGACATTTTGTTTTAATCATCGTGTCAATAAATAAATGTTTCCGATGAGTGAATGAAAATAACAAACCTTGCACCGGTTGTAAAAACAGCGATGTATTTTCAATAGTGGGTGATGGATTATGAGTATTGAAAAATGAGTACATTACAGTTACCTGGCAGTTCATATTCTACAGAAGTTAATTTAAACGGCTTAATTGAGGTGCTCAGTAAGCATCTTTACTCCACTCCCGTGGTTGCCGTGCGCGAGCTGGTGCAGAACGGCCATGATGCGATCGTGCGCCGGAGGATTGAGCAGCCCGATGCGCCAAAGGATAACGCGATTCGTGTGGTGGCAGACGTAGCGAAGTCAACCATCACCATCAGCGATACTGGCGCAGGCCTGACAGAAAGCGAAATTCACGGCTTCCTGGCTACAGTGGGCGTGGGTTATACCCGAATGCTGCGCCAGCAGGATGACAACACCGGTTTAATTGGTATGTTCGGCCTCGGTTTTTTGTCGGCATTTGTACTGGCGAAAGAGGTCACGGTGTTGACTACATCCTGGCAAACGCCGGATCAGAGCTGGAAATATCACTCTACCGACGGGCAAAAATATACCGTTACGCCGCATCAGGCCTCGGAGCCGGGGACGCAGGTGATTCTGACGCTCAAAGAAGAGTACAGCCATCTGGCGAGTAACAATTTGCTGAACCGCGTCCTTTCCCGCTACTGCATATTGCTGCACGAACCGGTCTATGTGGGGGACGCCAGCGAGCCGGTGAACAAACTCCAGCCACCGTGGCGTGAAGAAACGCCAGATGGCGTAACGATGCACCGCGCGCTGGTACAGCGGAAAAATCTCGCCTTTGCCGCCCAGTTTGAATCTTCTTTTGAACCTATTTGCACCATTCCGGTGGTGCCAGCGGGAATGAGCGATGCAGTTGGAATTTTATGGATTCAGGATGGCGCAACCTACGGCACCAGCGATAACCGCAACCTGTCGCTGTTTTTGCGCGGCATGTTACTTGATGATGAAGCGCGTGAACTGCTGCCGCCCTGGGCCGGTTTTATCGGCGGTGTGATTGAGTCATCGAAACTGACGCCGACGGCGAGCCGGGAAGATCTGCAACGGGACGAAACCTGGGTCGCGGTGCAGGAGGCGTTAAAAGAGGCGCTGATTTCTGGTTTATCCGATCTCGCACAAAATCAGCCAGAAATCTGGCGACGGGTATTAATGCGCCACAACGAAGCGTTGCTTGGTGCTGCGTTGTGTGATGACCGTCTGTTTGATTTGCTCAAAGACCGTTTACAGATGCCAACGTCAAAAGGTGCGCTGCTGGCGAAAGATTTACGCGTTAATAACAGCATTCATATTCTGTTAAGCCGCGACGGCGGTTTTGAAGAGATGTTGTTCCATATTCTGCAACGACCTGTAGCGCGTGGCGATCGCTATGCGGTGGTGCCATTTTTACGCCGCTGGGCGCTGTTATATCATTGCCGGATTATCGAAGTCGGTACGCAAACGGGCAATGAGCAGTTGTTCAGCCTGGCGGAATTACCCGAAGAGCAGGTGGCTTATCTCGAAGAGCATCTTTGCGATGGCGAACAATTAATTATCTCGCGCTTCGAACCGGCCGTTTTACCATTAGTGGTAACGCCAGATCGGGAAGCGGAATTAAAACAAATTCTTGAACAGGATGACGCGGATAAACGTATTAGCACCGCAGCGTTAATGTTGGCGCGGCAATTCACCTCGCAAATCCAAAAGACCAAAACGTCAAGTCTGTATATTAATCTCAATAACCCCTGCGTTATGCAACTGGTGACGGCATTACAACATCAGCAACAGCCAGCGGCGGCATTACGGTTATTAAAATCGCTGAAAGTAATTTTGTGCTCCAGCGGTAATAAAGAACAGCAGTGGGATTTACACCAGGCGCTGGATGATTTTACTCAGGTTATTCCTGTCTTAATTAATCAAGGAAAATAAAATGGATACATGGGAGTGGTACAACAAATATAGCCAGGAGTTGCGTGATGCCGGGCAGGAGTATATTCCGCAGATAATTGATGATTTTTCTGAAGGTGTTTTACATCTGCAAATGGAAAAGTGCGATTCGTTATTACCGGAAATGAAAGCACTGAATCAGGTGGCAAAAAATCCGTGGCTGGAAATATTTATCGGACACTGGGAGATGCGCCATCGTCTGACCAACTACGAAGAAGGCGAAAAAGTGCTGCCTGACGTGGTGGCGCTGTTTGAAAAAGCGCATCGGGAAGAGGCGAAAGATTGCCCGCAATCTATCTGCGTTACACAGGATTTATCCGCCTGCTACGAGAATATAGATGCCCCAGGCTGGGCCAATGAACGCATGGCGGTATGTGAAGAAACCATCGCGCGCATTGATCCGACCTGGAGCTGCTTTATGTGTTTATCCTGCGAATATGCCAGTGCGCTGATGGATTCCAACAGAACAGAAGAGGCGTTGGTTTATATCGACAGGCAAATCGACGCGGTAAAAGCATCGGGGAGTGAATATTTAGAAGCACTGCTGGCAACCCGTGCCGATATTTTGGTTGCCCTTCAGCGTTACGATGAAGCGCGTGAAGTGATTGATGAACTGGCAAAAGAGAATGATTATTGGGGACGCGACCGCATCAATTATCAACTCAAAAAACTGTACATCATGGCGTTATGCGGGCAGGACAAAGAAGTCTGGGAGGAATTGCCGCGTTGGTCAGATCTGACTCCCTATTCATGGGGACTATGGCTGAAGATTATTACTGAATTACTGCCCCGCAATCCACAGAGAAACCACTGGCAACTGGCGCGAATCATCCAAAAAATGCTGGAGCACCGTTCACAGGCCGGGGCGCACCGCAAAGTGGTTGATCTGGCGAAACTGCAAATCACTCTGGCACTGGAGCGTGAATCCGTCTGGGTTGCCAAAATGGCGATGAAACTGGCTCAGCGGCACATACCGAAATTACGCGCGTTATTGGGGGTTGATCGCGAGTTTCTCGAACTTAGTGAAAAAATTGCCGCTAAAGAGGCGGAACTGCTTGCTCGCCCGGTTGTTGAATCGCCTGAAAATAGCGATGAAGAAACGCAGCCTGACCCCGAAAAAGACGTCGAAATATTCCGCCGTGCTTACCTGAACACGCCAGATGATACGGAATTGCTGGGTAAACTGGTCAATGCGTTAAAGGCTTGCAATGCGATTGATGAGTCGATTGAACTGCTGCAAAGCTATGTTGAAAGCCACATCCAGGAAGATAACGGCCTTTGCTTCGATCTGCTGGATCTCCTGCTACACCGTGGCGATCAGCAAGCGATCGAACAACTGGCGAAGCAGTATGAACGGGCTGGGCTACTACATATGGCCTTGTGGTTCCGCGCGCGAGTGATCAACCAACAGGAAGACTGGAGTGAACTGGAGTCGATTGGGCAACAGTTGCTGCAAAATGAAAAAGGGCGTGAGTGGATCGGCGTTTATCGCATGTGCTCCTGGGCAGCACAAAAACAGGAAGCCTGGGATCGGCAGCTGGATTATTTACAGCAATTGCAGCAACTTATGATTAGCCGTGAAGAAGATATTCGCAATCTCCAGTGGGATATCATGGCGACCGCCAGCATCTTACAACAATGGGATTTGGTTCGTGCTATTGCTGCAGAACTGGAAATCGTACTCACGGAAGGCGAAGGTTTTATCGACGAAAAATGGGGGCTACTGAATATCCGTTTCCGGGAAAACTTCGAATATCGCTATTACTATGCCCAGCGGATTGGACCGGTAACGGCAAGGATTATTGAACCAACCTACCGGACTGATTACCCACAACATGTTGATGAAATTGTCGTTTTCGATGCGGAGATGTTGAATACCCGGCCTGAAGATGAGGAAGAACAGAAGAATTTCACGCCGCTTTATTCCTGCCTGAAAACCATTATCCCGACTGAGTACGGCGAGTCCTGGTTCTGCGAAGGTGTTATGCCTGGTGAAGAACAGTTTAATGCCTTCCGTGAGGCGCTACGTGAACGAAACTGGTACTACTGGAGCAACAGTAACGATGACTATACGTTAACGGACAGTCATCAGGGAGAAGATGCCGAGCCACTGCCCGCGTTATATTTTGTTATCAGCGCGCCGCGTTCGGTTGCTAAAGCTAATATTGATAAAACGCTAAGTGAGTTAACCGCAGACTGGGAACATCCGTTGTGCTGGTGGCGACTTGCCAAAGAAGCCGGAGCGAACGAAGAGAAACATGCTGCTATTTCTGAACGTTATGGGATGTAATGCAGGTTTAAATAATGGGGGGCAGAAATTTCCCTCCCGCAACGGTTGAACTGTTAATTGAATTAAGTCCTGTAATTTATATATGAAATTACAGGACTTATTCATTCAGTGAATTGTAGCTATTTATTTATAAACAAAACGCGTGTAGTGACGCTTTCTTTTTTCCTTTATTATATTCACTCTCTTATTTATCTATTTATAAGGCAATTAAATGAAAAGGAATTTATTATCTTCAGCTATTATTATCGCCATAATGGCCCTCGGTATCACCGGATGTGATGATAAAAAAGCCGAAACAGAAACTCCCCCGCCCGCCAATAGTCAACCTGCCGCACCAGCTCCTGAAGCCCCCGTTGCAAAAGCAGAAGCTAAGCCTGAAACGCCTGCGCAACCGGTGGTCGATGAACAAGCGGTTTTCGACGAAAAAATGGATGTCTATATCAAGTGCTACAACAAGTTACAGATCCCTGTACAGCGTAGTCTGGCGCGTTATGCGGACTGGCTGGAAGATTTTAAACAGGGGCCTACCGGTAAAGAGAGGACTGTCTATGGCATCTACAGTATTAGTGAATCCAATCTCTCAGAGTGTGAGAAAGGAGTGAAAAGTGCTGTGGCGTTAACGCCTGCACTGCAACCTATTGACGGCGTGGCGGTGAGTTATATCGATGCTGCCGTGGCGTTGGGTAATACCATTAACGAAATGGATAAATATTACACCCAGGAAAATTATAAAGACGATGCGTTTGCCAAAGGGAAAACGCTGCACCAGACATTCTTAAAAAATCTTGAAGCCTTTGAACCTGTAGCAGAATCTTATCATGCGGCAATTCAGGAAATTAATGATAAGCGCCAGCTTGCGGAACTGAAAAATATTGAAGAAAGAGAAGGGAAAACATTCCACTACTACTCTCTGGCAGTCATGATTTCAGCGAAACAAATTAATAACCTGATCTCGCAAGATAAATTTGATGCCGAAGCGGCAATGAAGAAAGTGACTGAGCTGGAAACGCTGGTGGCGCAGGCCAAAGAAGCGGATAAAGGTGGCATGAATTTCTCATTCATCCATTCGGCAGACCAATATCAGCTTGAGGCTAAAAAATATGTTCGCCGCATTAGAGATAAAGTCCCGTACTCCGACTGGGATAAAGAGCAACTTCAGGACGCAAACTCAAGCTGGATGGTCGAAGACTCATTTCCACGAGCGTTACGCGAGTACAACGAAATGGTCGATGATTATAATCGCCTACGTTAAACGTTTCTGATTCTTGTGAGGAATGTAATGTTGGATTCCGCTGTGGACGCCAGCCGGGCAAATTCAGCGCAACAGACGAGTCGCTAACTGAAGTGGCGGCGTTGTGCGGATTTAATAATGTCAGTTATTTCCGACAGACTTCCGCAAACACACGGGTTTAACGTCCACCGCATGGAAGCGGGAGCATATCAATTCATAGTACCGGGGCGATGAAGCCCCGGCGTGAGAGATTACTGCCCGTAATAGGCATTAGCCCCGTGCTTACGCAGATAGTGCTTATCTAAGAGTTCATTTTGCATGGCAGGAAGCTGCGGCGCGAGCTGGCGCGAGAACAGCCCCATATACGCGCACTCTTCCAGCACCACGGCATTATGCACCGCATCGGCGGCGTTTTTACCCCAGGCGAACGGGCCGTGGGAATGCACCAGTACCGCCGGGATTTGTGCCGGACTCCTGCCGCGCTCTTCGAAGGTTTTAATGATCACTTCGCCAGTCTGGTATTCATACTCACCGTTGATCTCCTCTGCGGTCATCTGGCGCGTGCAGGGGATCGCACCGTAAAAATAGTCAGCGTGAGTCGTACCCCAGGCAGGGAGATCAATCCCTGCCTGCGACCAGATAGTTGCATGGCGCGAGTGGGTATGCACAATGCCGCCAATTTCTGCATAGCGGCGATAAAGCGCCAGATGCGTTGGCGTGTCGGACGAGGGCTTTTTGCTGCCTTCCACCGCCTTACCGCTGGCTATCTCAACCACCACCATATCGTCGGCGGTCATCACGTCGTACTCGACGCCGGAAGGTTTGATTACCATCCATTGCCGCGTTTCGTCTACCGCGCTGACATTGCCCCAGGTGAACGTCACCAGATGGTGAGCGGGAAGCGCCAGATTCGCCGCCAGCACGTCGGCTTTCAGTTGCTCTAACATACGAAACTCGCCTCCTGCATACGCGCTTCAATCCAGCGCCGCGCCTGAATAATCTCCAGCACCGGCTCTTTGGCTTTTTCGGTCCACATCTCAATCAGGAAAGAACCGCGATAGTTCAGTTCATGCAGCGTTTTGAAGATGCCAACGAAATCGACGCAGCCTTCGCCAAACGGCACATCACGGAACTGTCCGGAGCTTTGCTCGGTGACTGGCAGGGTGTCTTTCAGGTGAATAGCCGCGATACGGTCAATGCCCAGTTTTAGTTCGGCGGGCACATCATTGCCCCAGGCGCTGAGGTTGCCGACATCCGGGTAGACGGTGAACCATGGCGAGGCGAGCATCTCGTCCCATTTTTTCCATTTGCTGATGGAGTTCATAAACGCGGTGTCCATGATCTCCACCGCCAGCATCACCTGTGCGGCAGCCGCTTGTTCAACCGCCCACGCCAGCCCTTCAGTAAATCGCTGCTGTGTGCCTTCGTCATGCTCTTCGTAATAGACGTCATAACCCGCCAGTTGAATGGTGCGAATGCCGAGATCGCGAGCCAGGCAAATCGCTTTACTCATGATTTCCCGCGCTCGCTGGCGTACCGCCTCGTCGCGGCTACCAAAAGGAAAACGGCGATGGGCAGACAGGCACATTGATGGAATGGCAATGCCCGTTTCGATCATCGCGGTAACCAGCGAAGCACGTTGTGCGGCGCTCCAGTCCAGGCGTGACAGACGTTCGTCGGTTTCATCCACCGACATTTCGACAAAATCAAAACCGCAGCTTTTTGCCAGCACCAGTCGCTCCGGCCAGGAGAGATCTTTCGCCAGCGCCTTTTCATAAATCCCTAACGGATGACTACGCACGAGCACCTCCCCAGATTGCGTCAATTTGCGCATGAAAATCAGCGGCAACCTGCGCTGGATTGGTAGCGCCCGCCAGTGCGCGCCCGGCAATAAACGCTTTCACGCGGATATCTTTAAACAGCGGCAGGTCAGCAGGGGTAATCCCGCCAGTAATAGAAAGTTCGAGGCCGATATCAGAAAGTGCCTTCATCCTCGCCAGATCCGCCTCGCCCCATTGCTGCCCGCTGGCCTGTGCGTCGCGACCACGATGATAAATCGCCTGCCGTACACCAATGCGATGCCAGTCACGTGCGTCGTCCAGTGTCCAGTTGCCGAACAGCTCTATCTGGATTTCACCGCCGCAGCGTTGCGCCATCGCGTGGCCTTTTTCCACCGTGGCGAGCGGCGCGGCGCAGATGATGGTCATCCAGTTGGCGCCCGCGCCAAACGCCTGTTGCGCGAGCGTTTCACCGGCATCAGCGACCTTCCAGTCAGCGACGATGATTTTGTTCGGGCACTGTTCACGCAAGGCTTTCACCGCGCCAAGACCTTCGTTTAAACAGAGAATGGTGCCCGCTTCGACGATATCGACGCTGTCTTTTAACAGCGTCACGTCGCGCTGCGCGGCTTCAAGTGATGAGTGGTCGAGAGCCAGTTGCAGAAGTGGTCTGCTCATAATGTGTGTTCCTTAATGTGGGTGTGATAACCCTGAAGTGCGGCAATGAGTTGCTGATAACGTTGATATTTTTGTTGGTAATGCTGATGCGCGGTCATGTCCGGCAGCAATGTGCGTAGCGGATGTTGCGAGCTGCGCTGGGCCTCGCTGAAGTTGCGATAAACGCCCGTACCGACACGGGCAGCGAGCGCCGCACCAAAGCATCCCGTTTCTTCCACCTGCGGCAGCTCGATACGCAGACCGCTGACGTCCGCCAGCATTTGCATCCAGACATCGGAGTGCGCCGGACCGCCAGTCACGCGCAGGGTGTGAACAGCGGTAAAACGTTCACGCATCCGGTTGAGGTGGGTCATGTGGCTGAACACCACGCCTTCATAAATGGCCTGCAACAGGTGCGCGCGGGTGTGAATGGCCTGCATCCCGTAGAAACCGCTGGTCATCTCAAGTCCGGCGTTACTGCCGTACAGGAACGGCAGGAAAAACAGATCGCCTCCGGCTTTCGGCAAGCCGGCAACGGCCTGATTAATCTCAGCAAAAGAGATTTCTCCCCACTGCGCGGTAAACCATTCGAGATTGCCGGAAGAGGTAGGGCTGGCTTCGTGAACGATAAATTGACCGTCATTAACGTAGCGGCCATAGACATACGGATGCGCTTCACCGTCACGTAAACCGCTGGTTATGCCGCTAGTCACCGCCCAGGTTCCCATCACCGCATTGAGGGTAGATTCGTCTTCGATCCCGGCACAAAGTGCGGTGGAAACCACATCAAACAGGCCGCCGACAACGGGCGTACCCGCTTTCAGACCGGTCAGTGCGGCTGTCTGAGCGGTGATCTCCCCGCAGATTTCGGCAGATCCAACAACAGGCGGCAGGGCGTGATTGATTTCACCGATCCCCAGCCAGTCGGTGAGGCACGGATCATATTCCCCAAGACTCATGTTGTAGAGATTGGACTCGGAAATATTGCTTTCTTCGCAGCCTTTGACGCCGGTTAAACACCAGCGCAGATAGTCGTGCGTCATCATCACGCAGCCAATTTGCGCATAACGCTCAGGTTCGTGCATTTTCAGCCAGCGTAACAGCGACACCGGATGCCCGGTCCACAAGGTTTGGCGGGTCAGCGGGTAGAGTTTTTCCGGGACGCCATCTTCCTGCCAGCAACGGACGATTTCCATCGCCCGGCGGTCAGAGGACAAAATGGCGTTACCTAGCGGTTTGTTATTTTTATCGAGTAAAAACAAACCTTTCCCTTGTGCGGAGATACCGATACCCACAATTTGCTCCCCGCTAACGCCGGAATGGGTAAGCAGGGCGCGAATGACAGCCATGCAGCATTGCCACAGTTCTGCCATATCGCGCTCTGCCCAGCCTGGCTGCGGGCTTAATGCGCACAGCGGCAGGCGCTGCACGCCCGCCTCCCGGCCTTCGCGGTCATACAGTCCGGCTTTCAGCCAGCTACCGCCACAATCTAACCCCAGCCAGTATTGCGTCATGGTTTATTGCACCTCATCCACGGCTTTCAGCAGTTCAGCGCCCTGCGGAACATCTTTAACAAACATGTCGCGAACCTGATTACCCAATGCATCGCTAAAGGCTTTGCGGTCGAGATCGGTAATCACTTCAACGCCCGCGTCTTTCATGCCGTCGATGATTTTTTGCTGATCTTCAGCAACCAGTTTGCGCTGATAGTTACCCGCTTCTTGCGCAGATGTGATCAGTGCCTGCTGGAACTCAGGGGTTAAGCCATCAAACTTCGCTTTGTTGATCACCACCAGAAGTGGGGAGTAGGCGTGATGGGTCAGAGAAAGGTACTTCTGCACTTCATAAAATTTTGCTGACCAGACGACGTTAATCGGGTGTTCCTGGGCGTCGATGGTGCGGGTTTCCAGCCCGGTATAGACTTCGGCAAATGGCATCGGGATCGGGTTAGCACCGAAGATTTTGAATGCCGCAATATTCATTGGACTATTGTTGGTACGGATCTTCAGCCCTTGCAGATCGGCGGGAGTTTTAACCGGTGCACGCGAGTTGGTGACATCGCGCCAGCCGTTTTCCCAGTAAGCCAGCACTTTCAGCCCTTTACCTTCAAGGGAAATTTTCAGCTCATCACCGACTTTACCGTCGAGCGTTTTATGCGCGTGAGCGGTATCGCGGAACAGGAAAGGGACATCGAGCAGGTTGATGACGGGCGAGAGTCCCGTAAAGTTATTGGAGCCAGACATCTCCATATCAATAGTGCCGCCGCGCACGCCGCTGATCATCGCCTGCGCATTGCCGAGGGTGCTATCCGGGAACAGTTTTAACTTCAGTTCGCCTTTGGTTTTTTCTTGCAATAATTCGTTGAATTTTTTTGCTGCAATATGTTGTGAATCGGTTTGCGAGGTTTCATAACCGAAACGTAATGATTGTGCCGCCAGAGAAGATGTACTGAACGCCGCCACTCCGGCAAATAATAAAGCGTAGGTTACAGAACGTAATTTCATTATGATTTCCTTTTAACTCATCCATTTAAGAGGAGCGGTAATAAGCTCCGGTATAAAAATAAATAATGCTAACAACATGAATAAAACCATGACGTAAGGCGCAACGCCTTTTACCGCATCGTCAAATTTAAGTTTTGCCACGCCGCATACCACGTTAAGGACGTTACCGACCGGGGGCGTAATCAGTGATATTGAACAGTTGATAATAAACATGATGCCGAAATAGACCGGATCTATTCCCGCTTCTTTCACTAATGGCATTAATACAGGTGTAAGAATTAATACGGTGGGCGTTAAGTCCATTACCGTGCTGATCACCATAATAGCGAGCATAATGACGATGAATAATAAGCGAGGCGAATCAACCAACGGTTGTAATAGCTCCGATACCATCATGGGTAATTCGGCGATAGTAATAAGCCATGCCGATACCGCAGCAGAAGCCACCAGGAACATGACCACGGATGTGGTTTTCGCCGCGTTAATCAGAACATGATAAAGCGTGGAGAAGGTCATTTCGCGATAGACCACCACCGAGACGAACAGAGCGTAGAAGGCGGCAACCGCGCCTGCTTCGGTAGGCGTAAATAACCCCGAACGGAAACCGCCAATAATAATTATCGGCAAAAAGAGCGCCCAAATACCGGAGACTAAAGATTGCCAGACTTCCCGCAGTGAGGCTTTTGGCTGGCAAGGCAGATTCAGCCGTTTTGCCTGCCACCACCAGGTAATCATCAGCGTGACGCCCATCATGATGCCCGGCGCGATGCCCGCCATAAACAGTTTACTGATAGAGAGTCCGCTGGAGACGCCGAAGATAATGAGTGGAATAGAGGGAGGGATAATGGCTGCAATAATACCGCCAGAACCGATAAGTCCGGCGGCGCGATTTACCGGATAGTTGGCCTGACGCATCATCGGCACCAGCAGCGCCGCGACAGCTGCGGTATCAGCAACCGCAGAACCGGAAAGGCTTGCCATGATCATTGCCGCCAGCACGCCAACGTAACCCAGACCGCCTGGCCTGTGACCCACCAGTTTCATTGGCAGGTCGACAATACGTTGCGACAGGCCGCCCGCATTCATGATCTCACCCGCCAGCACAAAGAAGGGAATGGCTAACAGAGAGAAACTGTCTGCACCGTTGACCAGCGTTTGCGCCAGAATTTGCACATCAAAGATATCCATCCAGAACATCAATGAGATGCCGCACAGCAATAATGCCCAGGCGATGGGAACACCAATCGCGATAGCGCCTAACAAACTGACAATAAATATAAGAATTGTCATCGTCAGACTCCTTGTTGATTTTGGCTGGTGGTATTTGTGAACTGCCGGTATAAATGACGCAATTCCAGCAATGCGATAATCAGGCTGGTGGGGATAGCGGCGGCGTACATTAAGCCAATGGGTACGCCGAGAATGGGCGATAAGTTACTCCAGTCCTGTGACGTTTTTTCTATTGCACCCCAGGCCAGACCCAGACACAGCAATAAAATGAGCGTATGGGTTAGCAGCGAAACACGTTGTTGATTAGTGGGAGAGAGTTTTTCGACTAAAAAAGTAACCTGCACATGGCTGTTGTCCATATAAGCAACGATAGCGCCAATAAAGGTTAACCAGACAAATAAAAGCCGGGATAATTCATCAATCGATAATATGCTTGTGTGAAATCCATATCGAAGAATGATATTAATAAAAATAATACAAGACAGTATTGCGATGATGAGCGCAAGAATGCCTTCGAGTATCCGTTTCATAACGAGTCCTTCTTGTTATGCAATATGTTTTCATTAATTAATGTTGTTGGTATTCGTAATATTTATTGGAGAGCGATTAATTAGAATCTGGCAAAATAAATGAATCGTTTTAAATAGATTCATTTAGAGAGTGAATGCCATTGCGTAATATTTCGATGCGGTGCTGAACATCAGCAGCAGCATGGATTTCTAATAATTTGATGCCCGAAAATTGCAATGTTGATGGTTCTGCTACATTAAATAACTCCCGAACATGATCTGTGGTCATCAGGCTTTCTGCACAGAATGGTGCAAACGGCGCGTGTAAATCCTGCCATTCTCCGTATGCTCCGTTTAGCGTCGTACCAGAGAACATCAACGCGCCGAGTTTCCCGGTCTGTTTCGCCATTTGGGTATGGGTCAGCGGCAACACTGTATTACGACCTTCAATGGCGGATCGCGCCCAGTTGATACAGATGCTGACGTCATAATCGGCAATGACTTCCAGCACATTTTCCAAAGGCAAAAAGCCTTTGCGGGGAGCGGCAGACGTCATGGCATCGCAGTGTTCCAGCACCAGTTTGCACGGCCAGTCCCAACTGGCGATTTCTTTCAACGAGCGGGCAAAAGCATCCGTCGCTTGCATAACATTGGGATTCGTTGCTAACGGTGCGGCCTGGATCTCCAGTGCGAGCACTTTATTAGCCTGCAATGAGTTGATTTTATGGAACAGGTGGCAATAGTACGCCACGCAGGCCTTGCGTTGTTCTTCATCGCTGGAGGCGAGACCAAAGCCGCTGTTTTCGCTGCGGCGACGCATGGTTTCCATCACAGCGGTGACGACAAATTTCCAGCTTTCCGGCGTATGGCGAAGTAACCATTGATCGCCAAGAGGATGGAAGTTTTCCAGGCAGGGTTGTTCCAGACCGCGAATATCAGGGGTATCTGATAATTGTCGCCAGAATTCCTTCTCTTCCTCTTCACTTCTTTGGTGGAAAGAAGGTGCACAGGGATACGCACCGATAATATAACCGGCATTATTCGCTTTCATTTTGTGCTCCAGTAATAACTTTTTATAAAGCGCAGAGGGCTACTTTAACCACGATTTTGCGGATTGCCATTGGGGCATTTTTATTACATGCCGGTCGGTGAACATCCTGCGGGAAGAAAATAGCGTAGCTACCCGGTATCATTTCTATAAATGATTCATGTTCACTATCTTGATAAAAAATAATATCGCGTTGCTCTAATAGTGATTCGCTGACTTTATTATTTCCCGTATCAATGGCGATACCTATTTTCTCTTCGCCCCAGGCCAGAAACTGAATATCCAGATAGCGCCGATGAACTTCAGGACGGTTTTCCACCGTCTCGCGTGTGGTTAAATCGATAATTTGCGCAAAAATATTCTTGCCGTCGATTTCGACAATGCCCGGCGGCAGGGCGTTGAAATCGGTGGTGCGCAGAAAATCGAGCGCCTTTTCAATGGCGACGGGCAAACGGCACGGATTAGGTTGTGTGATATGTCCAAAAATCATGGTCTATCTCCTTATAATGCCTGGATTTTTGCCCACACGCTGTCATCAATGGTAATTCCGTTACGACGGTTTTCTGCCAGCAGGGTAGTGAATTCGTGACCGGGTAAACGAATGGCCTGGTTTTCGTCTGCGCGCTCGGCGCTAGTAACGTAATCCATAATGCGTTGCAGTTTGGCATCGCGGGTGGAACCGTCGATCAGTTTGTCCACTTCAATGGCAATAAAGATTTGTGAAATGCCGTACTCGTCGCTGTTGTCCTGGGTGACTTCAGCAACCGATGCGCCGTCAGAAAGGAGAGTGGCGATCATATCCAGCACAATCGACATGCCAGAACCTTTCCAGTAACCCATCGGTAAAATGCGGCGATTTTTCTCGATAACGCAAGGTTCTTTGGTCAAATTGCCCTCATCATCAAACCCGCCATCGACCGGCAGCTCGCGTCCCGCCAGACGATTCACTTCTAACATGCCGTAGGAGAACATCGACATCGACATATCGACCATGGTGATGGGTGAAGAAGGAATAGCGACGATCAGTGGGTTGGTGCCGATGCGACACTCTTTTGCGCCCCACGGCGGCATTACGGCGATAGAGTTGGTCCAGCAGATGCCGATATAGCCTTTTTCCGCCGCCTGCCAGCCGTAGCTGCCGCCGCGCATCCAGTGGTTGGCATTGCGTAACGCGACCAGGCCAATCCCGTGAGTTGCCGCCAGTTCAATGGCGCGATCCATCATCTTTTTCGCCGTCAGGTTACCGATCGAACGCTGGGCGTCCCACTGCTCAATCGCGCCGAGGCTGGTTATACGTTTGGGTTGGGCGTCAGGAATGATATCGCCGTTTTCCAGTTGCTGAATGAAACGGGGGAAGCGGTTAACGCCATGAGAATAAACGCCGGATTCGGTGGTGCGGGCGAACATCTCTGCACAGGCATCGGCTGTTTCGCTGTCAACGCCACGTGAAATTAATACCCGATTAAAGGCTGTTTTTAACTGCTCAAATGTCACTTTCATCCCTGGCTTCCTTGTGTTTGTTGATCGCTTTTTTAGCTTAAAATTCCACTATGCGAAATTTGATTTCAAATATATCGATCGCTTTTTAACAAAGCAATCCGCGCCATGATTTTCAAAAATTATTAAAATCAAATAGTTACAAATTATCTGTCGAGATCGTGAACTGCGACACACTTTGCGTTACCATCAGGGTGCGATAAAAAGGGGAAGAAAGCGATGGGAAAAAAAGAGCACGAGTTGGCGCAGGAAAAAGAGCGCCCAGCTGGAAGTCAGAGCCTGTTTCGCGGGTTGATGCTGATTGAGATTTTGAGCAACTATCCAAACGGTTGTCCGCTGGCGCATCTCTCTGAACTGGCTGGCTTAAATAAAAGCACGGTCCATCGTTTATTGCAGGGGCTACAGTCCTGTGGCTATGTGACAGCTGCGCCCGCTGCGGGGAGTTACCGCCTGACCACAAAATTTATTGCTGTCGGGCAAAAGGCGCTGTCGTCGCTGAATATCATTCATATTGCCGCGCCGCATCTTGAGACGCTGAACATCTCCACTGGTGAAACCATTAACTTTTCCAGTCGAGAAGATGATCACGCTATTTTGATTTATAAACTGGAACCTACTACCGGTATGCTACGAACTCGCGCCTATATTGGTCAGCATATGCCGCTCTACTGTTCGGCGATGGGTAAGGTTTATATGGCGTTTGGGCATCAGGACTACGTGAAATCGTATTGGGAAAGCCATCAGAATGAAATCCAGCCGCTAACCCGCAACACCATTACCGAACTGCCCGCGATGTTCGATGAACTGGCGCGCATTCGTGAAAGCGGCGTGGCAATGGACAGAGAAGAGAATGAACTCGGCGTCTCCTGTATTGCTGTTCCGGTGTTTGATATTCATGGGCGGGTGCCGTATGCGGTGTCGATTTCGCTTTCGACATCACGCCTGAAACAGGTGGGGGAGAAAAATCTCCTGAAACCGCTGCTTGAAACTGCGCAGGCTATCTCCAATGAACTGGGATTTACCGTCCGGGATGACCAGGGCGCGATCACATAACGCTTTTGGCAGGTGGCAAAACTTTAATATTTCCTTCGTTGGATCAAAGCAATAATGGCGCACTCTCTGGCACGCTGCGGTTTTAGTGCAAAGGAGTGATCATGAACCGGTTTATTATTGCTGATGCGACGAAATGTATCGGTTGCCGTACCTGTGAAGTGGCTTGCGCAGTGTCGCATCAGGAGAATCAGGATTGCGCTTCGTTGTTACCTGGCGAGTTTATTTCCCGTATTCGTGTCATCAAAGACCACACCTGGACCACGGCAGTAGCCTGTCATCAGTGTGAAGATGCACCGTGCGCGAATGTTTGCCCTGTGGACGCTATTCGCCGCGAACATGGGCATATCTTCGTTGAACAATCACGTTGTATTGGCTGTAAAAGTTGTATGCTGGCTTGTCCGTTTGGTGCGATGGAAGTGGTTTCTTCGCGCACAAAGGCGAGGGCGATTAAGTGCGATCTGTGCTGGCATCGGGCGACGGGACCGGCCTGTGTTGAAGCTTGCCCGACAAAGGCGTTGCAATGTATGGATGTTGAGAAAGTGCAGCGGAATCGGCTACTACAGCAGCCTGTTTGAGACATTATTCCGGCGGTTCTCAACGCCGGAATAGTGCGTTTCGTTTATGCCGGGTGCGGCGTGAACGTCTTATCTGGCCTACAAAATCTTACAAATTCAATATATTGCAGAAATTATGTGGCCTGATAAGCGCAGCGCATCAGGCAATTTTTAATGACTCTCAGCCCAGGCGCGTTCAATCTCTTCCGCCAGAATCTTCACACCTGCCTCGATTTTCTCCGGCTCCGGCACATAGTTCATGCGCATACATTGATGCGTATGCGGCCACGGTTTATCCAGCCCAGGGAAGAAGTTGTGTCCTGGCACCATCAGCACGCCGCGCGCTTTAAGCCGCTGGTAAAGCTGCTCGGTGGTAATCGGTAAATCCTTAAACCATAGCCAGAGGAAAATAGCGCCTTCGGGTTTATGAATCAGGCAGCGATCTTCTGGTAAATAACGGCGAATGATGGCGATAGTTTCCTGAACACGCTGGTAGTAGAACGGCTTGATGACCGTTTCTGACAGGCGCAGCAGATCGTTACGCTTAATCATTTCGCACATCATCGCCGGACCAATACCACCAGGCGCCAGGCTGATAATGCCGTTCATATTCGTGATGGCGGTGATGATTTTTTCATTGGCGATGATAATGCCGCAGCGCGAACCTGGCAGCCCCAATTTAGAAAGGCTCATGCACAGCACGATATTCGGATTCCACAGTGGGCGCGCTTCGCTGAAGATAATGCCAGGGAACGGGACACCATAAGCGTTATCAATCACCAGCGGAATACCGTGCTGATTTGCCAATGCATCTAGCTTCAGCAACTCTTCGTCAGTAATCACATTGCCTGTTGGGTTCGTCGGTCGGGAGACGCAAATCATCCCGGTCTCTTCGCCAATATGCAGATGTTCAAAATCGACGTGGTATTTAAACTGGCCTTCTGGCAGCAGTTCAATATTTGGACGCGCAGAGACGAAAAGATCTTCTTCCAGTCCGGCGTCAGCGTAGCCAATGTATTCCGGTGCCAGCGGGAACAGCACTTTTTTGACCCGACCATCGGCGCGGCGTCCGGCAAACAGATTAAATAAGTAGAAAAACGCGCTCTGGCTGCCGTTTGTTAGTGCAATATTCTGTGGTTCGATATCCCAACCCAGCTTCTCGCGTAGCATTTCGGCAAGTAGTGTGAGTAGCTCCGTTTTCCCCTGCGGGCCGTCGTAATTACACAGCGCATCAGTGGCTTTGCCGCTTTCCAGCATGTCGGTAAGCAGCGTCTGGAAGTAGTCCTGCATTTCTGGGATCTGCGCCGGATTGCCGCCGCCGAGCATAATCGCGCCGGGCGTGCGTAAGCCGTCGTTCAGATCTTCCATCAGCAGCGTAATGCCGGAGTGGCGGGTAAATTTGTCACCAAAAAGGGAGAATGTCATAGCGGGATATCTGTCGAACTCTGTAGCAAGGAAAGTAACAATAACGCTACATTTGCTGGGGTGCAAATCGGGTTGCTGCAAGAGGATTGGCGTATCATGCTAAGCTTTATGATATGTCTGGTCTTTTATACTGGAATACGGCTTCCCGACATACTGCAAGTGGGAAGCCGGAAAAGTTACTGTTGCCCCGCCCAGACAACCATCACTTTATCGTCGCCATGTTCACGGACAAATCCATAACCTTGTTTCAGTGACAATGTGGTCTGCTTACCCGCGCCAATCGCTGGATGGCGGGCGCGGAACTGACCGAGGCGTTGCCAGTGCGCAACGCTGGCGGCAGATTTACCGTTAACATCCTGCCAGTTCATATCCGAACGCGTGCCTTGCAGCGGATCAGAACCGGTAGCTCCGAACGGACGCGAGGATTCATCACCATAAAAGATTTGCACCGCACCTGGCGCTAATAGCAATAGCTCTGCTGCTTTGTCGCCCCCTTCGCGGAACAGGCGGGTATCATGCGACGAGAGGTAGCTCAACACGTTGAAATCCTGCAATTTATCTGCCATTTGCTGCCAGGTGGTATCCATCTGTGCCAGACAATCGACAGCTTTCGCCGCCTGTTCCTGATAATCGAAATTGATCATCGCATCGAAGCCGTGGCGATAGTAGTCACTTTGCATTACGCCATGACCCCAGGCTTCGCCGGTCATCCAGAAAGGTTTGTCATCTAACGCTTTATCGGGGTTAGCTTTTTTCCATTCGCGAAGTGCGGCGCTGGCTTCGGTTTTCAGTTGCTGCCAGGCGGGCAACTCAACATGTTTGGCGGTGTCGACCCGAAAACCATCAATCCCGTAGTCGCGAACCCACTGGCTTAACCAATGCGTTAAATAATCGCGGGGGGTAAAACCATCGATGGCTTTAGCGTGGGTATCCGGTTTGTTTTTATAGAACACCGGCAGACCTGAAGCGGTGGTAGATTCGGTCTTTATATCCGGCAAAAAGGCCAGCGACATGGTGAGATCGTCGAATCCAGGATTGTCGTAATCGCCAATATCCGTTCTGATCCAGTTTTTTCCCCACCATTTATCCCAGCCTGTTTTGTCGCTGAAATTAATGTAATCGTTAAAGCTATGCCAGGTTTGCCCGGCGGCGGGTTTCCAGTCGCTCCAGCGGTCACCCAGTGTTTTTTTCAGCTCATCACCGGAAAGGTATAACGCGCCAAACTGATACTCCTGCATATCCGCCAGCGTGGCATAACCGGTATGGTTCATCACCACATCAAAGAGAATACGAATACCGCGCTGGTGTGCGCTATCAACCAGCGCCTGTAGATCGGCTTCGTTGCCCATATTTGCATCAAGATTCGTCCAGTCCTGTGTGTAATAACCGTGGTAGGCATAGTGCGGGAAATCGCCTTTTGTACCACCGCCCACCCAGCCGTGAATTTGCTCAAACGGGGCGCTGATCCACAGGGCATTGACGCCCAGCTGCTGGAGATAATCCAGTTTGTTGGTCAGGCCGCGTAAATCGCCGCCGTGAAAAGTGCCAATTTCCGCCATACTGTCTTTATGACGACCGTAGCTCTGATCATTGCTGGGATCGCCGTTTTCGAAACGGTCTGTCAGCACAAAGTAAACAGTGGCGTTATGCCAGTCGAAAGAGGCAGAGGTGTCAGTTTCTGCCCGTTCCAGTAGTAGTAAGCCGTTACTGGTGGCGGCAGGTTGTAATGTAATTTGGCCGTTTTTCACTGTCGCGATTTGTTGGCTGTAATAATCACGGACAGGCGCACCTTCCGGGAAGGTGGCACTGACATCAAGCGTAAGTGGGCGACCATCCCATTTCGGGCATTCACGGATTGGGGTTGCTATTGGTTCGGCGGTGTTTGGGATCGATATCATCAGCGTCGGCGTGCCGGAGCGGGTGTCGATTTGCAGCGTATATTCGCCATCTCTGAACAATCGCCATTGTGGCGGTGTGTTGTTGCAAGGTTGCAGGGAAAGCATCTGATTGAGTTTTATCGCATTCACCGGCTGCCAGCACTGTTGGTCAAAATTTAGCGTTAGTGGACGCGTACCTTTAGCCAGCTTCGCGTGGCTGACAAATGTTCCTGTCCCCTGTTCGGTAAAGGCGGGGAACCCCGGCGAAGTCCAGCTGGCGGCAATGGCAAAGCCGGGAAGGAGTGTCAGAAAACAGGCGGCAAGTTTCATGGCGGGTGAGTCCTTATTGCTGCGATTTCAGACAGTTTGCCAGCGAATAACCAGACAAAACTCATCCCTGAGTAGTAAGTCCACAGGATGAGACGCAGGGGTGAGCGATCGCGCGCAAAAAACGGCTGAATTTTGCGATAAAATCCACATTTTCTGCGATCTTGCACCAATCTGAACCATTACCACGTGACATTGTTTCAGATTTGGACTATTCCTTGGGGTGCGCTTGACCGCTATTTTTGATATGATTTGAGATTCAACTCTCAAATTTGGGAAAAATATTACTCTAAATCATTCGAGTTGCAGGACAAAACACCAATGGCGTTTTGAACAGCGTTTACGCAGCACATGCAACTTGAAGTATGACGAGTATAAGGTGTTTGAATGATTAAATCCGATCAGGAGACCTGATGATTTTGACTCCCATACGACGATATGGGGCGATGATTCTTATGTTACTCACTCTGGTGTTTTCGAGTGAGGTGTTAGCGAAGACGCACACGACAACAACGAGTCAACAGTCCCACTTAACTAAAGCTAGTAATAAACAGGTAAGCAGTAAACAAGAGTATTCTCGCAATAGTGCAAAGAGCAGTTCACTTCCTGATTTGCGAAAATACCCTTCCGGAACACCAAGAAAAAAAGCGTTTCTCCGGACTGTAATGCCCTATATTACCAGCCAAAATGCTGCCATTACGGCGGAACGTAACTGGCTGATCTCAAAACAGTACCAGGGGCAATGGTCGCCTTCAGAGCGTGCACGTCTGCAAGACATTGCCAAACGCTATAAGGTGAAGTGGTCCGGTAATACGCGAAAAATCCCGTGGAATACGCTGCTCGAACGTGTAGACATTATCCCGACCAGTATGGTGGCGACGATGGCTGCAGCAGAAAGCGGTTGGGGAACGTCGAAACTGGCGCGTAGCAACAACAACCTGTTCGGCATGAAGTGCATGAAAGGACGTTGTACCAATGCGCCGGGTAAAGTGAAGGGGTACTCACAGTTCAGTTCTGTAAAAGAATCGGTGAGCGCCTATGTCACTAACCTGAATACGCATCCGGCTTACGCTTCTTTCCGCAAATCACGTGCACAATTGCGTAAAGCGGATCAGGAAGTTACCGCCACAGCGATGATTCATAAGCTGAAAGGTTATTCCACGAAAGGGCAGAGCTATAACAACTACCTGTTCGCGATGTACCAGGATAACCAGCGGTTAATCGCCGCGCATATGTAATTGCATTCCCTTGAGCCTTATCCGACTTGTTGGTCGGATAGGGCTTTTGTTCGCATCAGGTGGTTGTGCTGAGTTACCTGATGCGACGCTGGCGCGTTTTATCATGCCTGGCGGGTAGGTCGGATAAGGCGTTCACGCCGCATCCGACAACCACGCAGCGTTGCCTGATCCGACGCTTCTCATCACGCATGGTGGATTTTCCCCTCCCGCTACAGCATTACCTCGCTATTTACATCGCGATACTCTTTTGGTGTCGTGTCATACGCTTTTTTAAATACAGAGTAGAAATATTGCAGCGATGGATAACCACACATTTGCGATATCTCATTGATCGACAAGGTAGTAGAAATCAGCAGGCTGCGCGCTTTCTCCAGCTTCTCGGCATGAATCATGGCGTGAATAGTTTCACCCACTTCTTCTTTAAACCGTTTTTCAAGATTGGATCGCGATATGCCCACCGCATCCAGAACCTGATCCACTTTAATTCCTTTGCAGGCATGATTGCGGATGTAATGCATGGCCTGAATAACGGCGGGATCGGTCAACGAACGGTAATCCGTTGAACGCCGTTCGATGACACGGACTGGCGGAACCAAAATCCGCTGCAACGGCATCTCTTCTTTATCTAATAAGCGATGCAAAAGTTTTGCCGCCTGATAGCCCATTTGTCGGGCACCCTGCGCAACAGAAGAGAGGGCGACACGCGAAAGATAGCGGGTCAATTCTTCGTTATCTATGCCAATCACGCATAATTTTTCCGGTACGGGGATGTGCAGATGCTCGCATACTTGCAGAATATGCCGCGCCCGGGCGTCAGTGACGGCAATAATCCCTGTTTGCGGTGGCAGTGTTTGCAGCCAGTCTGCCAGCCGATTCTGCGCGTGTTGCCAGTTCTCTGGTGCGGTTTCCAGCCCCTGATAAACCACACCTCGGTACTTCTCTTCAGCCACAAGCTGACGAAAGGCATACTCGCGTTCGGCGGCCCAGCGTTTGCCGCTCGACTCTGGCAGACCATAAAAAGCAAAGCGGTTAACGCCTTTCTCTTTTAAATGCAAAAATGCGCTTTCAACCAGCGCATAGTTATCGGTGGCAATGTAATGTACGGGCGGATAGCTTTCTGCCAGGTGATACGAGCCACCAACCCCAACAATAGGGACGTTGACATCAGCCAATGCTTGCTCGATTTGTTTATCGTCGAAGTCGGCGATGACGCCATCTCCTAACCAGTCCTTGATTTTATCAATGCGGGCGCGGAAATCTTCTTCAATGAAAATATCCCATTCCGATTGCGACGCCTGTAAATATTCCCCTACACCTTCTACTACTTGACGGTCATAGGCTTTATTAGCATTGAACAGCAACGTGATGCGATGACGTTTAGTAAACATGGTTCTTTTCCTGCTGAATCATGCAAAAACTCAAAACCGGTAATACGTTACCGGCTTTGAGAAAATTTTTATCAAAATCAGGAACGGCGTTTGGTTGCGGAGTCCATCCATACTGCCAGCAACAGAATCGCACCTTTGACGATATACTGCCAGAAGGTCGGTACATCCATCATACTCATACCGTTATCCAACGAAGCCATGATGAATGCCCCCATTACTGCACCGGCAACACTCCCCACACCGCCTGCCAGACTAGTACCGCCAATTACGCATGCTGCAATCGCGTCCAGCTCGGCGATATTCCCCGCAGAAGGTGAACCAGCGCCAAGTCGAGAACTAAGAATTAACCCGGCGATGGCTACCATCAAACCGTTGATAGCAAACACGGCAAGTTTTGTTCGTTCAACGTTAATCCCGGATAGCCGCGCCGCTTCCAGATTACCGCCAATAGCGTAAATACGTCGCCCAAAGGCTGTCCGTGTTGCCATAAACATTCCACCGAGTAACAGCAACGTCAGCAGCAGAACAGGAGTGGGAACGCCACGGTAATCATTTAGCAGCCAGATTGCGCCTAAAACGATGATAGCCGTTAATGCCTGGCGACCGACCACCGCCGTAGATGCCGGAGACTGCAAACCCAAAGCCTGACGGCGCATTCTTCCGCGCCATTGCCAGCCGACAAAAGCCATTAAACCAAGCGCGCCGATGATGAAACCGGTACTGGCTGGTAGATAGCTTTGCCCAATTTGTGACATCGCGGCGCTGGTGGGGGAAACGGTCGTGCCGTTGGTGATACCAATCAGGATGCCGCGAAATGCCAACATACCTGCCAGGGTGACAATAAATGACGGGACTTTGCGGTACGCGACCCACCACCCATTCCACGCTCCGAGAAGCAGTCCCAGAACCAATGTCACAATGATAGTGAGTGGCAGCGGCCAACCCAACCAAACGTCACAGATAGCGGCGACCCCGCCTAGTAGCCCCATCATGGAGCCGACCGAGAGGTCGATTTCAGCAGAAATTATGACGAACACCATACCTACCGCGAGAATGCCGGTAATTGCGGTCTGGCGCAGCAGGTTGGAAACGTTACGGGCGCTTAAGTAGGCACCATCGGTGGTCCAGGTAAAGAACAGCATGATTGCGATGATCGCTGCAATCATCACGAAGACCTGTAAATTCAGTGATTTCAGCCCAGAAAAGCCACCGGATGTCGGTACGGCTAATTTCACTTCAGACGGATTGCTTTTCGACATGATGTTCGCTCCTCAATGCGGCTTCCATCACCTGCTCCTGAGTCAGGTTATGATTTATCAGGTTGGCTTTTAGTTTTCCTTCATGCATCACCAGCACACGATCGCTAAGGCCGAGTACTTCAGGTAATTCAGAAGAGATGACAATAACGGCAATACCTTGCTGGACGAGTTGGTTAATTAATTTGTAGATCTCGTATTTAGCGCCAATATCAATACCCCTGGTGGGTTCATCAAGAATGAGAATGCGTGGATTTAATAGCAGGCAGCGTGCGAGGATCGCTTTTTGCTGATTGCCACCGCTTAAACGTCCAATAGCAAGGTCGGGGGAGGATGTTTTAACTTTGAGTTGCTGGATGGATTCCAGAATACATTTTTGCTCTGCGGCATCATCAAGCTGGCTGATCCCTCCGGTAAATTTATTGAGTGCGGCGAGAGTGATATTTTTACCAACCGCCATTACCGGAACGATACCATCGCGCTTTCTGTCTTCTGGCACCATCGCAATACCCTGGGCGATCGCTTGCTGGCAGTTGTGAATATCCACCTGTTTGCCGTCAATATAGATTTTCCCTTCCCACTGTCCGGGCCAAACGCCAAACAGGCATTGAATGGTTTCGGTGCGTCCGGCACCGACCAGTCCGGCAATACCCAGTATTTCACCGCGTTTCAGAGAAAAAGAGACATCGTTAACCCGTTTAATATGACGATTAACCGGATGCCACGCCGTCAAGTGCTCAATACGTAATATTTCATCACCAGTGATATGCGGTTCGTTAGGGTAAAGTGCCGTTAATTCTCGCCCTACCATCATAGTGATAATATCGTCTTCGCTCATTCCGGCTGCATCACGTGTTCCTATATGCTGACCGTCGCGAATAACGCAAATCGTATCGGAAATTGCTTTAACTTCGTTGAGTTTGTGCGAAATATAGATACAGGCGATACCGTGTTGTTGCAGATCGCGAATAATATCCAGTAAAACCGACGTTTCCTGCTCAGTTAATGAGGCTGTCGGTTCATCAAGAATTAATAAACGCACTTGCTTATTAAGCGCCTTGGCAATTTCAACCAGTTGTTGTTGCCCAAGCCCTAAATCGCCAACACGGGCATCTGGTGAAATGGATAAACTGACCTGCGCTAATAGCTTCTGGCAGCGTAGCGTCATCTGGTCATAATCCATAATCCCATTGTGGGTTATTTCGTTACCCAGGAAGATATTTTCCAGCACGGTCAATTCTTTCACCAGGGCCAATTCCTGGTGAATGATGGCGATACCTTTGCGTTCGGTATCGCGGATGTGACTTGCCTGAATCTCTTCGCCAGCAAAAATAATTTCGCCTTCGTAGGAACCATGAGGATAAATTCCACACAGCACTTTCATCAGCGTTGATTTACCAGACCCATTTTCCCCACAGAGTGAGACGATTTCGCCAGCGTTTAGCCGCAAGCTGACGTTATCTATCGCCTTCACGGTGCCGAAGGTTTTGGTAATGTTCTTCATTTCAAGTAGATAAGACATAACGACTCCACCTAAGCCAATCAGTTCATGCGGCATGGAGAGAAATCACGCCCCGGTCAGCGCCGGAGCGTGACGCTTAAAGCTCGCTCTCTTTGTGGAATCCGTCTTTAATTACCGTATCTTTGATGTTGTTTTTATTAACATCGATTGGTGTCAGCAGGCGGGATGGAACATCTTTCAGACCATTATTCAGTGTGGTATCTGCTTTTGGTTCCTGACCATTGCCCAACTCAACGGCAATTTCTGCGGCAGTATTTGCCAACAACGTAATGGGTTTATACACCGTCATAGTTTGCGTACCGGCAGCAATACGTTTTATGCCCGCGAGATCCGCATCCTGACCGGAAATTGCCACTTTGCCTGATAAACCTTGAGCACTTAATGCCTGAATCGCCCCGCCAGCGGTAGCATCGTTTGAGGCAACAACCGCATCAATTTTGTTATTGTTGGCAGTTAGCGCATTTTCCATAATTTTCAGCGCATTTTCCGGTAACCAGCCATCAACCCATTGGTCGCCAACGACTTTAATTTTTCCTGAGTCAACATAAGGTTTTAATACTTTCATTTGCCCGGCGCGAAATAGCTTGGCGTTGTTATCGACCGGGGAGCCACCCATCAGGAAATAATTGCCCTGTGGGACGATATCAACCAGGGCTTTTGCTTGCAGTTCGCCGACTTTTTCATTATCGAAAGAAATATAAAAATCTATATCTGCATCATTAATCATGCGGTCGTAAGCTAATACTTTTATACCTTCTTGTTTGGCTTCTTTTACAACGTTACTTAATACCTGACCGTTATATGGAATAATGACAAGAACGTCGACGCCCCGGTTAATCATGTTTTCAATCTGCGACATTTGGGTTTCTTCATTGCCATTCGCAGATTGTACAAATACTTTTGCGCCGAGAGATTCTGCTTTTTTAACAAAGATATCCCGATCTTTTTGCCAGCGTTCAAGACGAAGATCGTCAATCGCCATTCCTATTTTTACTTCTTTGGCGTGCGCTGCGACGTTAGTAAGCAGGAGTGAGGTGCAAAGGGTGAGTAAGATGTTCTTTATTTTCATGATTCAGAGGCCTTCTGTTGTTAGAGGTCAGCTTAAAAAAGTAACAATCACCGCGATAAACGTAACCAATTTTTAGCAACTAAACAGGGGAAAACAATTACAGATTTTTATCTTTCGATTACGATTTTTGGTTTATTTCTTGATTTATGACAGAGATCTTACTTTTGTTGATTAATTGTACTTGTTGCATTTTTCTATTCGAGAAATCACCCAATTTCATCATTCCATATTATTTTTGCGAGCGGGCGCACACTTGTGAATTATCTCAATAGCAGTGTGAAATAACATAATTGAGCAACTGAAAGGGAGTGCCCAATATTACAACATCATCCATCACACGCGGCATTACCTGATTATGGAGTTCATTATGCAAGCCTATTTTGACCAGCTCGATCGCGTTCGTTATGAAGGTCCGAAATCCTCTAACCCGTTAGCATTCCGTCATTACAATCCCGACGAACTGGTGTTGGGCAAGCGTATGGAAGACCACTTGCGTTTTGCCGCCTGCTACTGGCACACCTTCTGCTGGAACGGGGCGGACATGTTTGGTGTGGGCGCTTTTAATCGTCCGTGGCAGCAGCCTGGCGAAGCTCTGGCGCTGGCGAAGCGTAAAGCCGATGTCGCATTCGAGTTTTTCCACAAATTACATGTGCCTTTTTATTGTTTCCATGACGTGGATGTTTCCCCGGAAGGCACATCGTTAAAAGAGTACATCAATAACTTTGCGCAAATGGTCGATGTGCTGGCTGGCAAGCAAGAAGAGAGCGGCGTGAAACTGTTGTGGGGAACCGCTAACTGCTTTACTAACCCTCGCTATGGCGCGGGCGCGGCGACGAACCCAGATCCCGAGGTCTTTAGCTGGGCAGCTACACAAGTTGTTACCGCGATGGAAGCAACGCATAAACTGGGTGGTGAAAACTATGTGCTGTGGGGCGGTCGTGAAGGTTACGAAACTCTGTTGAATACCGATCTTCGTCAGGAGCGTGAACAGCTTGGTCGCTTTATGCAGATGGTGGTTGAGCATAAACATAAAATCGGTTTCCAGGGCACGCTGCTTATCGAACCGAAACCGCAAGAACCGACCAAACATCAATATGATTACGATGCCGCAACGGTTTACGGTTTCCTGAAACAGTTTGGCCTGGAAAAAGAGATTAAACTGAATATTGAAGCGAACCACGCGACGCTTGCGGGTCACTCTTTCCACCATGAAATTGCCACAGCCATTGCGCTTGGTCTGTTCGGTTCTGTCGATGCTAACCGTGGCGACGCGCAATTGGGCTGGGATACTGACCAGTTCCCGAACAGCGTGGAAGAGAACGCGCTGGTAATGTATGAAATCCTCAAAGCAGGTGGTTTCACGACCGGTGGTCTGAACTTTGATGCCAAAGTACGTCGTCAGAGCACTGATAAATACGATCTGTTCTACGGTCATATTGGGGCGATGGATACGATGGCGCTGTCACTGAAAATTGCAGCACGCATGATTGAAGACGGCGAACTGGATAAACGCGTAGCGCAGCGTTATTCCGGCTGGAATAGCGAACTGGGTCAGCAAATCCTGAAAGGCCAAATGTCATTGGCTGATTTAGCAAAATATGCTCAGGACAACAATCTGGCGCCGGTGCATCAGAGTGGACGCCAGGAGCAACTGGAAAATCTGGTAAATCATTATCTGTTCGACAAATAACGGCTAATTGTGCAGTCCGCAAGCCCGGTTATCGGTAGCGATACCGGGCATTTTTTTAAGGAACAATCGCTATGTATATCGGGATAGATCTTGGCACATCGGGCGTAAAAGTTATTTTGCTCAACGAGCAAGGTGAAGTGGTCGCTTCGCAAACGGAAAAACTAACCGTTTCGCGTCCGCATCCACTCTGGTCGGAGCAAGATCCGGAACAGTGGTGGCTGGCGACTGGTCGCGCGATGAAAACCCTGGGTGAACAGCATTCTCTGCGAGACGTTAAAGCATTGGGTATTGCCGGGCAAATGCATGGTGCAACTTTACTTGATGCTCAGCAGCGGGTGCTACGTCCCGCCATTTTGTGGAACGACGGGCGCTGCGCGGAGGAGTGTGCTTTGCTGGAAGCGCGAGTTCCGCAGTCGCGGGATATTACAGGCAACCTGATGATGCCCGGATTTACCGCGCCTAAATTGCTGTGGATTCAGCGAAATGAGCCAGAGATATTCCTTCAGGTAGACAAAGTATTATTGCCGAAAGATTATTTGCGTCTGCGGATGACGGGAGAATTCGCCAGTGATATGTCTGATGCAGCTGGCACCATGTGGCTGGATGTCGCAAAGCGTGACTGGAGTGATGTTATGCTGGAGGCTTGCCAGTTATCTCGAGATCAGATGCCAGCATTATACGAAGGCAGCGAAATTACCGGCACTTTGCTACCTGAGGTTGCAAAAGCGTGGGGAATGAATGCAGTGCCGGTTGTTGCGGGCGGCGGCGATAATGCGGCTGGCGCGGTTGGTGTGGGTATGGTTGATGCCAACCAGGCAATGTTATCGCTGGGGACTTCAGGCGTTTATTTTGCGGTGAGCGAAGGTTTCCTAAGTAAGCCGGAAAGTGCCGTACATAGCTTTTGTCATGCATTGCCGCAGCGTTGGCATTTAATGTCTGTGATGTTGAGTGCGGCGTCGTGTCTGGACTGGGCGACGAAATTAACCGGTCTGAGTGATGTCCCTGTTTTAATTGCCGCAGCCCAGCAGGCCGATGAGAGCGTCGATCCTGTCTGGTTTTTGCCTTATCTTTCTGGCGAGCGTACGCCGCACAATAATCCACAGGCAAAGGGCGTTTTCTTCGGCCTCACCCATCAACACGGCCCCGCAGAACTGGCACGCGCGGTACTGGAAGGCGTGGGGTATGCGTTGGCGGATGGCATGGATGTCGTACATGCCTGTGGCATTCAACCGCAAAGCATTACACTGATTGGTGGCGGAGCGCGTAGCGAGTACTGGCGTCAGATGCTGGCGGATATTAGCGGTCAGCAACTGGATTACCGCACGGGGGGGGATGTGGGGCCAGCATTAGGCGCAGCAAGGCTGGCACAGATTGCGGTAAATCCAGATAAATCTCTCATTGAGTTGTTGCCGCAACTTCCTTTAGAACAGTCGCATCTGCCGAACGCGCAGCGTTATGCTGCTTATCAGCCACGGCGTGAAACGTTCCGTCGTCTCTATCAGCAACTTCTGCCGCTAATGGCATAATATTTCCCCCTGCCTTATGTGGCGGGGGATAATCTCCATCTATATATATTTAGAATATATTAATTTTTTATATGGATTTATTCTGAAAATCATTTGTTAATGGTGTTTTTCAGTTTTGTCTTTCGTTGGTTACTCGTAATGTATCACCGGTAGATACGGAGATCGTTATGAAAACCTCAAAGACTGTGGCAAAACTATTATTTGTGGTCGGGGCGCTGGTTTATCTGATTGGATTATGGATCTCATGTCCATTGTTAAGTGGCAAAGGCTATTTTCTTGGCGTGTTAATGACGGGGACTTTTGGCAACTATGCCTATCTGCGCGCAGAGAAACTCGGGCAACTGGATGATTTCTTTATTCGCATTTGCCAGTTAGTTGCGTTAATCACTATCGGCCTTTTGTTTATCGGCGTTTTAAACGCACCCATTAACGCTTATGAAATGGTGATCTACCCGATTGCCTTTTTTGTTTGCTTGTTTGGTCAAATGCACTTGTTTCGCTCGGCATGATCGCCATAAAGCTCTTAATAGTTCAGGAATGAAAGGAAATCTGTGATGGAAAACAAAATATCAACCTATTCTCCGGCATTCAGTATTGTGTCATGGGTAGCTCTTGCTGGTGGTATCGTTACCTATCTGTTGGGGCTATGGAATGCAGAGATGCAGCTAAATGAAAAGGGATATTATTTTGCCGTATTGGTGTTAGGGCTGTTTTCGGCAGCTTCCTATCAAAAGACCGTTCGGGATAAGTATGAAGGTATTCCTACCACATCTATTTATTATATGACCTGCCTGGTGGTATTTATCATCTCTGTCGCGTTACTGATGGTAGGTCTGTGGAATGCAACGTTATTACTCAGTGAAAAAGGCTTTTATGGTCTGGCCTTCTTTTTAAGCTTGTTTGGTGCAGTAGCGGTGCAGAAAAATATCCGTGATGCCGGAATCAACGCCCCAAAAGAAACGATGGCTGCGCAGGAAGAATATAGCGAATAATCCAGGTAAGCCCGGTCAGCCCAGTGTGACCGGGTTTTTACTTAACTCACTAATCTGTTTTTATCGATTCGTTGCACCAGCACAGAAAGTAACAAGCTTGCTGCCAGCGTCGCGCAAAAGATCCAAATAATATCCAGTATTGGCCAGCTTTTAAGCTCAATACCACTGGTGCGCAGCGCATGGATAATCAACGCGTGGAACCCGTATATACCCAGAGAATGACGGGATATTAGTCCAAGCCCGCTAACAGTACGCGTATCCAGTGTATTTTTTACCAGAGTCAGTAACGCAATTGCGCAGATAAAAACCATCGGCCCACAGTAAAGATACCAGGTATCGGCAAAATTTCCGCGCCACCGTAATTCATATAATGTCCCACGAGAGATAATAAATACCCCGGCTATAAATAGTGCGGCGCTCATCCACGACAGTGGCTTATGTTGCGTGTCCATCATCCCAATGGCGCGGCCCAACATGCCATACAGGATGTAGTAAAAGGTATCGCCATTGATATATAAGTTAATTGGTAGCCATTCAAAACCGTCGATCTTCTGTGGCACTGTGTTTGGGTTGGCGATGATGCCAATCACCACCATTAGCACCAACAACATTTTACCGCCGACGTGCTTTACCTGAATCAGCGGCGAAACCAGATAAATCACCGCAATCGCGAAGAAAAACCATAAGTGATAAAACACCGGCTTTTGCAGCAGATTTTTCAGCGATAACTCCACATTGATGGAAGTAAACAGTGCAATGTAGAGCAGTGCGACAGTGCTATAAAACAGCAGGCATAAGCCGATACGTAAGAAATGACGCAGCTGGGCGCTACGTTCGCCAAAAAAGAGATAGCCGGAAATCATGAAAAATAGCGGTACGCTGACACGAGAGGCAGAATTTAGAATATTCGCGA
The DNA here is from genome assembly GCF_013368915.2 of Escherichia sp. 93.1518. Taxonomy (NCBI): domain Bacteria; kingdom Pseudomonadati; phylum Pseudomonadota; class Gammaproteobacteria; order Enterobacterales; family Enterobacteriaceae; genus Escherichia; species Escherichia sp. 93.1518. Next base: position 3,989 of record NZ_JABWMT020000025.1, on the reverse strand, counting down.
TATCCCAAGTGATGGGGTTAACACTATGGGCATTGGTCACATACCAGGTAGTGGTGTGAATCATCACCACCATTAAACACGCTATCCCTCGCAGGTTATCAATCCAGTAAATTTTGGGCTGCATCTGTGTCTCTGTATCTGGTTAAAAAAAGTCTGACCGATAAATCATTCGGTTGGCGCACTGGAATAATCTGAGTTTTATCACTACAGCTTATAGAGGCTTGAGGAAATTCGTAAGATATCAGCCACTATACCGATATAAATAATAAGACTCACCTGCAAACCAGACGGTAATTTAATGATGATGAACTATTTCTTTCCGGCAATGGTGCTTATGGTGTTAGTGGGATGCTCGACACCGCCACCCGTACAGAAAGCACAACGGGTAAAAGTTGATCCTCTGCGTTCGTTGAATATGGAAGCCTTGTGCAAGGATCAGGCAGCAAAACGTTATAACACCGGCGAGCAAAAAATCGACGTCACCGCATTTGAACAGTTCCAGGGGAGTTACGAAATGCGCGGCTATACCTTTCGGAAAGAGCACTTTGTCTGTTCTTTTGACGCGGATGGCCATTTTTTGCATCTTTCCATGCGTTAAGCCCTGCTTTTTCCCGTTTCGTACTGTATATCTTCCATCCAGCGGGTATACTGATCCCTTCCTTTAAATCCACACGTATCCAGCACGAAATAATATGCAAAAGTTTGATACCAGGACCTTCCAGGGCTTGATCCTGACCTTACAGGATTACTGGGCTCGCCAGGGCTGCACCATTGTTCAACCATTGGACATGGAAGTCGGCGCGGGAACCTCTCACCCAATGACCTGTCTGCGCGCGCTGGGGCCAGAACCGATGGCGGCTGCTTATGTCCAGCCTTCTCGTCGCCCGACCGATGGTCGCTACGGCGAAAACCCCAACCGCTTACAGCATTACTATCAGTTCCAGGTGGTGATTAAGCCATCGCCGGACAATATCCAGGAGCTGTACCTCGGTTCTCTGAAAGAGCTGGGCATGGATCCGACTATCCACGATATTCGTTTCGTGGAAGATAACTGGGAAAACCCGACGCTGGGTGCCTGGGGTCTGGGCTGGGAAGTGTGGCTGAACGGCATGGAAGTGACTCAGTTCACTTACTTCCAGCAGGTTGGTGGTCTGGAGTGTAAACCGGTTACCGGCGAGATCACCTATGGTCTGGAACGTCTGGCGATGTACATTCAGGGCGTAGACAGTGTTTATGACCTGGTCTGGAGCGACGGCCCGCTGGGTAAAACCACTTATGGCGACGTGTTCCATCAGAACGAAGTGGAGCAGTCCACTTATAACTTCGAATACGCGGACGTGGACTTCCTGTTCACCTGCTTCGAGCAGTACGAGAAAGAAGCGCAGCAGCTACTGGCACTGGAAAATCCGCTGCCGCTGCCTGCCTACGAGCGTATTCTGAAAGCCGCCCACAGCTTCAACCTGCTGGATGCGCGTAAAGCTATCTCCGTCACCGAGCGTCAGCGTTATATTTTGCGCATTCGCACCCTGACCAAAGCAGTGGCAGAAGCATACTACGCTTCCCGTGAAGCCCTCGGCTTCCCGATGTGCAACAAAGATAAGTAAGAGGCGGCTATGTCTGAGAAAACTTTTCTGGTGGAAATCGGCACTGAAGAGCTGCCACCAAAAGCACTGCGCAGCCTGGCTGAGTCCTTTGCTGCGAACTTTACTGCGGAGCTGGATAACGCTGGCCTCGCTCATGGCACCGTTCAATGGTTTGCTGCTCCGCGTCGTCTGGCGCTGAAAGTAGCTAACCTGGCGGAAGCGCAACCGGATCGTGAAATCGAAAAACGCGGCCCGGCGATTGCCCAGGCTTTCGACGCCGAAGGCAAACCGAGTAAAGCAGCAGAAGGCTGGGCGCGTGGCTGCGGGATCTCCGTTGACCAGGCCGAGCGTCTGACTACTGACAAAGGTGAATGGTTGCTGTATCGCGCTCACGTGAAGGGCGAAAGCACCGAGGTGCTTGTACCGAACATGGTAGCCACTTCGCTGGCGAAACTACCGATCCCGAAACTGATGCGCTGGGGCGCGTCTGACGTGCACTTTGTGCGTCCGGTGCACACCGTAACTTTGCTGCTGGGCGATAAAGTCATTCCGGCAACTATTCTGGGTATTCAGTCCGATCGCGTAATTCGCGGACATCGCTTTATGGGTGAGCCGGAAATTACCATCGACAATGCCGATCAGTATCCGGAAATTCTGCGTGAGCGCGGTAAAGTCATTGCCGATTACGAAGAGCGTAAAGCGAAGATTAAAGCCGATGCTGAAGAAGCGGCGCGTAAGATTGGTGGTAATGCTGACTTAAGCGAAAGCCTGCTGGAAGAAGTGGCTTCGCTGGTTGAATGGCCGGTTGTTCTGACCGCGAAATTCGAAGAAAAATTCCTCGCTGTACCGTCTGAAGCACTGGTTTATACCATGAAAGGTGACCAGAAATACTTCCCGGTGTATGCGAATGACGGCAAACTGCTGCCGAACTTTATCTTCGTTGCCAACATTGAGTCGAAAGATCCGCAGCAGATCATTTCCGGTAACGAGAAAGTCGTTCGTCCGCGTCTGGCGGATGCCGAGTTCTTCTTCAACACCGACCGTAAAAAACGTCTGGAAGATAACCTGCCGCGCCTGCAAACCGTACTGTTCCAGCAACAGTTGGGGACACTGCGCGATAAAACTGACCGCATTCAGGCTCTGGCTGGCTGGATCGCTGAACAGATTGGCGCTGACGTTAACCACGCAACTCGTGCGGGGCTGCTGTCCAAGTGTGACCTGATGACTAACATGGTCTTTGAGTTCACCGACACCCAGGGCGTTATGGGTATGCACTACGCGCGTCATGATGGTGAAGCGGAAGATGTCGCGGTGGCGCTGAACGAGCAGTATCAACCGCGCTTTGCTGGTGATTCCCTGCCGTCTAACCCGGTAGCCTGCGCACTGGCGATTGCTGACAAGATGGATACCCTGGCGGGCATCTTCGGTATTGGTCAGCATCCGAAAGGTGATAAAGACCCGTTTGCGCTGCGTCGTGCGGCGCTGGGCGTGCTGCGTATTATCGTTGAGAAGAACCTCAATCTTGATCTGCAAACGCTGACCGAAGAAGCGGTGCGCTTGTACGGTGATAAGCTGACTAACGCCAATGTGGTTGATGACGTTATCGACTTTATGCTCGGTCGCTTCCGCGCCTGGTATCAGGACGAAGGTTACACCGTCGACACCATCCAGGCGGTACTGGCGCGTCGTCCGACTCGTCCGGCTGATTTCGATGCGCGTATGAAAGCAGTATCGCACTTCCGTACCCTGGAAGCAGCGGCAGCACTGGCGGCGGCGAACAAGCGTGTATCTAACATTCTGGCGAAATCAGACGAAGTGCTGAGCGATCGCGTGAATGCCTCCACCCTGAAAGAGCCGGAAGAAATTAAACTGGCGATGCAGGTGGTCGTATTGCGCGACAAGCTGGAGCCGTACTTCGCTGAAGGTCGTTACCAGGATGCGTTGGTCGAGCTGGCTGAGCTGCGTGAACCGGTTGATGCCTTCTTCGATAAAGTAATGGTTATGGTTGATGATAAAGATCTGCGTATCAACCGCCTGACCATGCTGGAAAAACTGCGCGAATTATTCCTGCGCGTTGCGGATATTTCTTTACTGCAGTAATAACTCCTTTATTAAAAAGTCTGCCAGATGGCAGACTTTTTTTATCACTAAATAATACAGCTACCTGTAATAATCTTCTGCTGAATAAAAATTATCTCATATATTAATTTCATGAGATTTTTTTTCGGAATTTATTAAGGAGAGGAAAAGAGGTTATTACGCTAAAATAAGTCTGGGTGCTTGAGACTGTTTGTCTCAGGTATTCACCAAAAGGCAGACAGAGAAAAGCCCCACCTGACTATAAATCAAAGTGTACTGCACCCATTTTGTTGGACGATGAAATGGAATAGCCCCTAATATGTCAAA
>NZ_JABWMT020000024.1:0-68040 GCF_013368915.2 Escherichia sp. 93.1518 | reverse complement strand
CGTTGTTCCGTGTCAGTGGTGGCGCATTATAGGGAGTTATTCCGGCCTGACAAGCGAAAAATATAAAAACTTTATCGTTCGCTCATTTTTCAGGCAAAACATCTTAAATATAGTCTTTTCCGTCTAACTTATAGACAAAAACGAGCCCCGAAGAGCTCGTTTTATCATTACTGGACGGCGACAATCCGGTCTTCATTAACTTCCAGGCGGATCACTTTACCCGGAACCAATTCACCAGACAGTATTTGCTGTGCCAGCGGGTTTTCGATTTGCTGCTGGATAGCACGTTTCAGAGGACGTGCACCATAGACCGGATCGTAACCGTTCTCGCTCAGCAGTTTCAGCGCCTCGTCAGAAATGTGGATTTCATAACCACGTTCTTCCAGACGTTTGTACAGACGTTTCAACTGAATCTGCGCAATCGACGCAATGTGCTGTTCACCCAGCGGATGGAAGACCACCACTTCATCGATACGGTTAATAAACTCCGGACGGAAGTTATGGCTTACCACACCGAGCACCAGCTCTTTCATGTGTGCATAATCCAGTTCACCAAAGCGTTCCTGAATCAGATCGGAACCGAGGTTAGAGGTCATAATGACCACCGTATTGCGGAAGTCGACCGTTCTTCCCTGCCCGTCAGTCAGACGCCCATCATCCAGTACCTGCAACAGAATGTTGAAGACATCCGGATGCGCTTTTTCCACTTCATCCAGCAGGATGACGGAATACGGACGACGACGCACCGCTTCGGTCAGGTAGCCACCTTCTTCATAACCGACATATCCCGGAGGCGCACCAACCAGACGAGACACCGAATGTTTCTCCATAAACTCGGACATATCGATACGAACCATCGCCTCGTCGCTATCGAACATAAAGTTCGCCAGCGCCTTACAAAGTTCAGTTTTACCCACACCAGTTGGGCCGAGGAACAGGAATGAACCAATCGGGCGATTTGGATCGGCAAGCCCCGCACGACTACGACGAATCGCGTTAGATACCGCATCAACCGCTTCATTCTGACCAATAACGCGATGGTGCAGTTCTTGCTCCATACGTAGCAGTTTTTCGCGCTCACTTTCCATCATGCGAGAAACCGGAATCCCCGTCCAACGCGCCAGCACTTCAGCAATTTCGGCATCGGTCACTTTATTACGCAACAGACGCATAGTTTTGCCTTCGAGCTGCGTTGCGGCTTCCAGTTGCTTTTCCAGTTCCGGGATTTTGCCGTATTGCAGTTCAGACATCCGAGCCAGGTCACCCACACGGCGAGCCTGTTCAATGGCGATTTTCGCCTGCTCCAGTTCCGCTTTAATAGTCTGCGTACCAGAGAGCGATGCTTTCTCTGCTTTCCACTCTTCTTCTAACTCGGAGTACTGACGTTCTTTGTCGCTCAGTTCTTCGTTGAGCATATCCAGGCGTTTTTTACTAGCTTCATCAGACTCTTTCATTAACGCCTGTTGTTCCAGTTTGAGCTGAATAATACGACGATCGAGTCGGTCGAGTTCTTCTGGTTTTGAGTCAATCTGCATACGAATGCTGGATGCTGCTTCATCGATCAGGTCGATGGCTTTATCCGGCAACTGACGGTCAGCAATGTAGCGATGAGACAACGTCGCCGCTGCAACAATTGCCGGGTCAGTAATTTGCACATGGTGGTGCAGCTCGTAACGTTCTTTCAGGCCACGCAGAATCGCAATGGTATCTTCAACAGAAGGTTCGGCAACAAACACTTTCTGGAAACGACGTTCCAGCGCAGCATCTTTTTCGATGTACTGGCGATATTCGTCCAGCGTCGTGGCACCCACGCAGTGCAGTTCACCACGAGCCAACGCCGGTTTCAGCATGTTCCCGGCGTCCATTGCGCCATCGGCTTTACCCGCGCCGACCATAGTATGTAATTCGTCGATAAACAGGATGACGTTGCCTTCCTGTTTAGCGAGATCGTTCAGTACGCCTTTTAAACGTTCTTCAAACTCACCGCGATATTTTGCCCCGGCCACCAGCGCACCCATATCCAGTGCCAGTACGCGGCGGCCTTTCAGCCCTTCCGGCACTTCGCCATTGATAATACGCTGCGCCAGACCTTCAACGATGGCAGTCTTACCAACGCCAGGTTCACCAATCAGCACCGGGTTATTTTTAGTACGACGTTGCAGTACCTGAATGGTACGGCGAATTTCTTCATCACGACCAATCACCGGATCGAGTTTGCCCTGTTCGGCACGTTCGGTAAGGTCGATGGTGTATTTTTTCAAAGCCTGACGTTGGTCTTCGGCTCCTTGATCGTTCACGCTTTCACCTCCACGCATTTGTTCAATCGCTTGAGTAATGTTGGCGGTGGTCGCCCCTGCTGCTTTCAGGATGTCGGCCAGCGTGCCGCGAGACTCAAGTGCCGCCAGAACGAACAGTTCTGACGAAATAAAATTATCACCACGTTTTTGCGCCAGCTTGTCGCAAAGATTAAGAACGCGCACCAGATCCTGTGAAGGCTGGACATCGCCACCCGTACCTTCAACCTGCGGTAAACGATTTAATGCCTGATTGATATCTGTGCGCAACTGGCCAGCATTAATGCCAGCGGATGTTAATAAAGGGCTAACCGAACCCCCTTCCTGATTCAGCAGGGCGCTCATTAAATGAAGTGGTTCGATGAATTGGTTGTCGTGCCCGAGTGCAAGTGATTGGGCATCGGCAAGAGCAAGCTGGAATTTATTAGTAAGACGATCCAGACGCATAACTCCTCCCATAACGGATCAAAGTTGCTACTGGAGATTAAATGAGGTCATCCCTCAATTATTCAAGGTTATTGACCAGATTAATGTGAAAAGAAAATCACGCGTACCGGATCGTCTTGATTCTTTAGGTTATATCAGCCAAATGAAACTTGCCATACGACCCGTGGTCTTGTCGCGACGATAAGAGAAGAAAGTCTCATTTTCTGTATATGTACAGCGGTCGCCGCCGAAAATTTGCTCAACACCAACGCTCGCCAGACGCTGGCGGGCAAGCTGATAAATATCCGCCAGATACTTATCACCATGCTGAATAAAAGCTGCACTCGCTTTGGCGTCTACTGCCATAAATGCCTCGCGAACTTCCGCCCCCACTTCAAACGCGCGTGGACCGATTGCTGGCCCTAACCAGGCGAGAATATTTTCTGGATTATCAGCAAAACAGGAAACCGTCTCTTCCAGCACCCCAGCGCACAGCCCACGCCAACCAGCATGGGCTGCAGCCACTTCCGTTCCCGCACGATTACAAAACAGCACGGGCAGGCAGTCGGCAGTCATCACTGCGCAAATTGTGCCGGGCGTGTTGCTATAAGAGGCATCCGCTCGTTTTGAAGCATAAGGTTCGCCAGTAAGCTTAAGCACATCTTTACCGTGCACCTGCTCAAGCCAAACCGGTTTTGAAGGCAAATTGCCCGCAGCAAAAAGCCGCTTGCGATTCTCCTCAACGTGATCCGGGTTATCGCCACAATGGGCGCCGAGGTTGAGCGAGTCGTAAGGCGGCAAGCTCACGCCGCCGATACGGGTAGAGCTACAAGCCGCAACACCTTTTGGCAGCGGCCACTGCGGGACAATCAGCTTACTCATAACCAGTCAACTTCATCCTTATGCTCTTCGAAATCGGCGCGCATCACCTCAATCAGCTCCACCATATCTTGTGGAATAGGCGCATGCCATTCCATTTCGATGCCGGAGATTGGGTGATAAAGACGCAGCATGGTTGCATGAAGCGCCTGGCGGTCAAACTTACGCAGCGTGGAGATAAATGCTTCCGAAGCCCCTTTTGGCGGACGCGGACGACCACCATAAACCGGATCGCCCACCAGCGGATGGGTGATATGCGCCATATGCACGCGGATCTGGTGCGTACGTCCAGTTTCCAGACGCAACCGCAGACGCGTGTGCACACGGAAGTGTTCCATGATGCGATAGTGAGTGACCGCCGGTTTGCCCATCGGATGTACCGCCATGTGAGTACGTTTGGTTGGGTGGCGACTGATTGGCTCATCCACCGTACCGCCAGCGGTCATATGACCAATTGCCACCGCTTCGTACTCACGAGTAATTTCACGCCGTTGCAAAGATTCGACTAAACGCGTCTGAGCCGGAACGGTTTTTGCCACAACCATCAGGCCAGTGGTGTCTTTATCCAGACGATGAACAATGCCCGCACGCGGAACATCAGCAATGGGCGGATAGTAATGAAGCAACGCATTCAATACCGTGCCATCCGGGTTACCCGCACCAGGATGTACTACCAGGTCGCGTGGTTTATTAATGACGATGATGTCTTCGTCTTCATAGACGATATCCAGCGGGATATCCTGCGGTTCAAAACGTGCTTCTTCTTCAATCTCAGCGTTGATGGCAACCTGCTCGCCACCCAATACTTTTTCTTTCGGCTTATCACAAACTTTGCCGTTAACCAGCACGCGCTGGTCGAGGATCCATTCTTTTATCCGCGAACGTGAATAATCCGGGAACATTTCGGCCAAAGCCTGATCTAAGCGTTGTCCGAGTTGGTTTTCGGACACCGTTGCAGTGAGCTGTACTCGTTGTGCCATATATACTGCTTCTTCGTTTATCGTTGGGGTTTTACGGCTTTGCCGTTTAATATAGTGTGCTATTGTAGCTGGTCTTAACCGGGAGCAGGAACAGAGAATCTCCCGTATTACATTTTGAGGAAAGTCAAAACGTCATGACGCGCATGAAATATCTGGTGGCAGCCGCCACACTAAGCCTGTTTTTGGCGGGTTGCTCGGGGTCAAAGGAAGAAGTACCTGATAATCCGCCAAATGAAATTTACGCGACTGCACAACAAAAGCTGCAGGACGGTAACTGGAGACAGGCAATAACGCAACTGGAAGCGTTAGATAATCGCTATCCGTTTGGTCCGTATTCGCAGCAGGTGCAGTTGGATCTCATCTACGCCTACTATAAAAACGCCGATCTACCGCTAGCACAGGCTGCTATCGATCGTTTTATTCGCCTCAACCCGACTCATCCGAATATCGATTATGTCATGTACATGCGTGGCCTGACCAATATGGCGCTGGATGACAGTGCGCTGCAAGGGTTCTTTGGCGTTGACCGTAGCGATCGCGATCCTCAACATGCACGAGCTGCGTTTAGTGACTTTTCCAAACTGGTGCGCGGCTATCCGAACAGTCAGTACACCACCGATGCCACCAAACGTCTGGTATTCCTGAAAGATCGCTTGGCGAAATATGAATACTCCGTTGCCGAGTACTATACAGAACGTGGCGCATGGGTTGCCGTCGTTAACCGCGTAGAAGGCATGTTGCGCGACTACCCGGATACCCAGGCTACGCGTGATGCGCTGCCGCTGATGGAAAATGCATACCGTCAGATGCAGATGAATGCACAAGCTGAAAAAGTAGCAAAAATCATCGCCGCAAATAGCAGCAATACATAACAGAATTCTGAGACGCAAAACGGCAGCCCTTAAGCTGCCGTTTTTTTATTCTATAACAACCGTGACTGAAGCTATTTAGTCGCGACCGATCTCATCAAATATGGCTCGGTTTGAGACATTCCTCAAGTAAAAAAACACCTCTTCCTGCGATTTCTCACAAAAAAGCTTCGTTGACAAAAAGTGACAAAATTATGAGATTTCCATCACATATTTTGACATCAGGAACGGTATGCTGAATTCACCAAGACGGGAAGACAAGAGGTAAAATTTATGACAATGAACATTACCAGCAAACAAATGGAAATTACTCCGGCCATCCGCCAACATGTCGCAGACCGTCTCGCCAAACTGGAAAAATGGCAAACACATCTGATTAATCCACATATCATTCTGTCCAAAGAGCCACAAGGGTTCGTTGCTGACGCCACAATCAATACACCTAACGGCGTTCTGGTTGCCAGTGGTAAACATGAAGATATGTACACCGCAATTAACGAATTGATCAACAAGCTGGAACGGCAGCTCAATAAACTGCAGCACAAAGGCGAAGCACGTCGTGCCGCAACATCGGTGAAAGACGCCAACTTCGTCGAAGAAGTTGAAGAAGAGTAGTCCTTTATATTGAGTGTATCGCCAACGCGCCTTCGGGCGCGTTTTTTGTTGACAGCGTGAAAACAGTACAGGTACTGTACTGAAGTCGCTTAAGGAAACAAACATGAAACACACGCCGTTCTTCTTCGCATTCTTTTTTACCTTCCCCTGAATGGGAGGCGTTTCGTCGTGTGAAACAGAATGCGAAGACGAACAATAAGGCCTCCCAAACCGGGGGGCCTTTTTTATTGATAACAAAAAAGGCAACACTATGACATCGGAAAACCCATTACTGGCGCTGCGCGAGAAAATCAGCGCGCTGGATGAAAAATTACTGGCGTTACTGGCAGAGCGGCGCGAACTGGCCGTCGAGGTGGGAAAAGCCAAACTGCTCTCGCATCGCCCGGTACGTGATATTGATCGTGAACGCGATTTACTGGAAAGATTAATTACGCTCGGTAAAGCGCACCATCTGGACGCCCATTACATTACTCGCCTGTTCCAGCTCATCATTGAAGATTCCGTATTAACTCAGCAGGCACTGCTCCAGCAGCATCTCAATAAAATTAATCCACATTCAGCTCGTATTGCTTTTCTCGGCCCTAAAGGTTCCTATTCACACCTTGCCGCACGTCAGTACGCCGCCCGCCATTTCGAACAATTTATTGAAAGCGGTTGCGCAAAATTTGCCGATATTTTTAATCAGGTGGAAACGGGTCAGGCCGACTATGCCGTTGTACCTATTGAAAATACCAGCTCAGGTGCCATAAACGACGTTTACGATCTACTGCAACATACCAGCTTATCGATTGTCGGCGAGATGACGCTGACCATCGACCACTGCCTGCTGGTTTCTGGTACTACAGATTTATCAACCATCACTACAGTCTACAGCCATCCACAGCCGTTCCAGCAATGTAGTAAATTCCTTAATCGTTACCCGCACTGGAAAATTGAATATACCGAAAGTACATCTGCGGCGATGGAAAAGGTTGCACAGGCAAAATCACCGCATATTGCTGCACTGGGGAGCGAGGCCGGCGGCACCTTGTACGGTTTACAGGTACTGGAGCGTATTGAGGCAAACCAGCGGCAAAACTTCACCCGATTTGTGGTGCTGGCACGTAAAGCCATTAATGTGTCTGACCAGGTTCCGGCAAAAACCACGCTGTTAATAGCGACCGGACAACAAGCTGGTGCACTGGTTGAAGCATTGCTGGTACTGCGCAACCATAATCTGATTATGACCCGTCTGGAATCACGCCCGATTCACGGTAATCCGTGGGAAGAGATGTTTTATCTGGATATTCAGGCCAATCTTGAATCAGCGGAAATGCAAAAAGCATTGAAAGAATTAGGTGAAATCACCCGTTCGATGAAGGTATTGGGCTGTTACCCAAGTGAGAACGTAGTGCCTGTTGATCCGGCGTGATGAAATCGTGCCGGGTGATGTCTCCCCCGGCACAAGATGACTACTGGCGACTGTCGTTCGCCTGACGCAATAACACGCGGCTTTCACTCTGAAAACGTTGCGCATAATCGCCAAACCAGTTTTCCACCTTGCGGAAACTGTCGATAAACGCCTGCTTGTCCCCTTTCTCCAGCAGCTCAATTGCCTCGCCAAAACGCTTATAGTAACGCTTGATCAACGCCAGATTACGTTCCGACGACATAATAATATCAGCATATAGTTGCGGATCCTGAGCAAACAGTCGCCCGACCATCGCCAGCTCAAGGCGGTAAATGGGCGAAGAGAGCGCCAGAAGTTGCTCAAGCTGAACATTTTCTTCTGCCAGGTGCAGGCCATAAGCAAAAGTGGCAAAGTGGCGCAGTGCCTGAATAAACGCCATATTCTGATCGTGTTCGACGGCGCTAATCCGATGCAGCCTCGCACCCCAGACCTGAATTTGCTCCAGGAACCATTGATATGCTTCCGGCTGGCGTCCATCGCACCAGACCACCACCTGCTTCGCCAGACTGCCGCTGTCCGGGCCGAACATCGGGTGAAGCCCCAGCACCGGGCCATCATGCGCCGCCAGCATGGCCTGTAACGGTCCATTTTTCACCGATGCCAGATCGACCAGAATACAGTCTTGCGGTAAACGTGGTAATTTGGCGATGACCTGTTCGGTCACATGAATAGGCACACTGACAATCACCATTCCGGCATCGGCAACAATATCAGCCGCTCGTTCCCAGTCATGTTGCTCCAGAATCCGCACCTGATAACCCGAGAGGGTCAGCATCTTCTCGAACAAGCGCCCCATCTGACCGCCACCGCCGACGATAACCACCGGACGCAACGTAGGACAAAGCGTTTTAAACCCTTTGTCGTTCTCACTGGAGTAGGATTCACGCATAACCCGACGCAGGATATCTTCAATCAGATCCGGCGGCACGCCGAGGGCTTCCGCCTCAGCGCGCCGCGAGGCCAGCATCGATGCCTCGCGCTCCGGAACATAAATAGGCAGTCCAAAGCGACTTTTCACCTCGCCCACTTCAGCAACCAGTTCCAGACGCTTCGCTAATAAATTCAGCAGCTCTTTATCGACTTCATCAATTTGATCGCGTAACGCGGTCAACTCAGCAACCATAATAAACCTCTTAAGCCACGCGTGCCGTCAGCTGCCCGTTCAGATCCTGATGAATCTCACGCAGCAAGGCATCGGTCATTTCCCAGCTAATGCAGGCATCGGTTACGGATACACCGTATTTCATTTCGCTGCGCGGTTGCTCGGAAGACTGATTGCCCTCGTGGATGTTACTTTCGATCATCAGACCAATAATTGAACGATTGCCATCTTTAATCTGGGCAACCACGGACTCTGCCACCGCAGGCTGACGGCGATAATCTTTATTGGAATTACCGTGACTGCAATCTACCATCAGAGACGGACGCAGTCCCGCCTGTTCCATCTCTTTTTCACATTGCGCGACATCTGCAGGGCTGTAGTTCGGCGCTTTACCGCCACGCAGGATCACATGTCCGTCCGGATTCCCCTGAGTTTGTAGCAACGCAACCTGCCCTGCCTGGTTAATACCAACAAAACGGTGTGGCTGAGCGGCAGCGCGCATGGCGTTAATTGCCGTTGCCAGACTGCCGTCGGTGCCATTTTTAAAACCAACCGGCATAGACAGCCCGGATGCCATTTCACGGTGCGTTTGCGATTCCGTGGTACGAGCACCAATTGCCGACCAGCTAAACAGATCGCCCAGGTATTGCGGGCTATTTGGATCTAACGCTTCTGTCGCCAGCGGCAGCCCCATGCTCACCAGTTCAAGCAGCAATTTACGCGCGATTTGCAGGCCGGCTTCTACGTCAAAAGAGCCATCCATATGAGGATCGTTAATTAACCCTTTCCAGCCGACGGTAGTACGGGGTTTTTCAAAATAGACACGCATCACCAGATAGAGGCTATCGCTGACCTCTGCGGCAAGAGCTTTAAATCGACGAGCATATTCCAGAGCGGTTTCAGGATCATGAATAGAGCAAGGTCCACAAACTACCAACAGACGAGGATCGCGCCCGGCGATAATATCTGAAATAGTTTTACGCGAATCAGCAATCTGGGCTTCTTGATGCTGGCTTAATGGAAAAGCTGCCTTCAACTGTTCCGGGGTCATCAGAACCTGTTCGTCGGTAATGTGTACGTTATTCAGCGCGTCTTTTTTCATGATGGCGATCCTGTTTATGCTCGTTTGCGATAGTCAATCCTCAGCGAGGATGACGTAACGATAACACAACAAGTAAAGATTTCAATCCATATTTCGTAAATATTACTTTACATATGCAATTTTAATAAGCTGAAAGCCTCAAAATTCGTATAAATAAATTTACACCCTCATTAAAAACAATCCGCTATGCTTTGAAAAAGGAGAGAAAATGATGAAAAAATTTATCGGTTCCTTGTTGGCTTTAGTGGTTTGTGGGTGCCAGATTGATCCTTATACTCACGCGCCAAACTTAACCAGCACCGACTGGTATGATGTTGGTATGGAAGATGCAATATCTGGTATTGCCATAAAAGATGGCGATACATTTAGCGATTCACAGGCTGATCGGAGGGTATACCTTAAAGGATATGCCGAAGGACAAAAGAAAACCTGCCAAATCGATTTTACTTATGCCAGAGGGCTTTCCGGTAAAAGTTTCCCTGCCAGCTGCAACAATGTTGAAAATGCCAACCAACTACATGAAGCATGGCAAAAAGGGGCAGAGGAAAATGCCAGCACGATGCGATTAAATTAACTGGAGCGTCATCAACAAATTAATCATAAGATTTAACTCACTCAAACTTTAATTCTCATTGTGATGACGCCCGCATAAAAGAATGATATTTTAATGAGTATTCTGAAAAAATTATCGATGCATTTCGAGCGACGGTGGTGAGGATCCCTGAATGCGTTTTTCTCACCGGCTGTTTTTACTGCTAATTTCCCTCCTGCCGAGCGCACCATTACTTGCTCAGGAAACCACTGACGCTGCGAAAAATGTGCGCCTGATGGTTTCCGGTATTGTCAGCTACACTCGCTGGCCGGCGTTATCTGGCCCGCCAAAGCTATGTATTTTTTCATCTTCACGTTTTAGTACCGCCCTGCAAGATAATGGCGCGACTTCTTTACCTTATCTGCCCGTCATCATTCACAGCAAACAAGAAGCACTCATTTCAGACTGCAATGGTTTTTATTTTGGCAACGAATCACCGACATTCCAGATGGAATTAATCAAACAATATCCGTCTAAGGCGTTATTATTAATTGCCGAACAAAATGCAGAGTGCATTATTGGCAGCGCCTTTTGTCTGCTCATCAACAATAATGATGTCAGATTTGCCGTAAACCTGGATGCCTTATCGCGTAGTGGTGTAAAGGTCAACCCGGATGTCTTAATGCTCGCTCGGAAGAAAAAAGATGGATAACGATAATTCTCTTAATAAGCGACCAACGTTTAAAAGAGCATTACGCAACATCAGCATGACCAGCATCTTTATCACCATGACGCTGATCTGGCTGCTGCTTTCCGTGACGTCGGTACTGACACTGAAACAATATACGCAAAAAAATCTGGCGCTCACCGCAGCAACCATGACTTATAGTCTGGAAGCAGCGGTCGTTTTTGCCGATGGTTCGGCAGCGACAGAAACCCTGGCCGCGCTGGGGCAGCAAGGTCAATTTTCAACCGCTGAAGTACGTGATAATCAGCAAAATATCATTGCATCTTGGCACTACACAGCCAGAGAACCGGGAGATAGATTCAGTAATTTCATTAGCCACTGGCTCTTTCCCGCACCGGTAATTCAGCCCATTCGCCACAATGGAAAAATCATCGGCGAAGTCCAGTTAACCGCTCGCGACAGTTCAATCAGCCATTTCATCTGGTTTTCACTTGCTGTGCTTACCGGTTGTATTCTGCTGGCATCAGGCATTGCAATCACCCTCACCCGCCATTTGCATAACGGACTGGTGGAGGCGCTAAAAAACATTACTGATGTAGTTCATGATGTGCGATCTAACCGCAATTTTTCCCGACGAGTTTCGGAAGAGCGTATCGCAGAATTTCACCGCTTTGCCCTCGACTTCAATAGTCTGCTGGATGAAATGGAAGAGTGGCAGCTTCGTTTACAGGCAAAAAATGCGCAACTCTTACGTACAGCCCTGCATGATCCGTTAACCGGCCTGGCTAACCGCGCAGCATTCCGCAACTGCATCAATACGTTAATGAGTGATTCTGCCGTTCGGGAAACCTCAGCCTTACTTTTTCTTGATGGCGATAATTTTAAATATATCAATGACACATGGGGTCACGCGACGGGCGATCAGGTCTTGATCGAGATAGCAACACGGTTAATGGAATTTAGCGGGAAACGGCATCAAGCGTACCGTATAGGAGGCGATGAGTTCGCCATGATTCTGTATGGCGTACAG
This sequence comes from Escherichia sp. 93.1518, assembly GCF_013368915.2. Taxonomy (NCBI): domain Bacteria; kingdom Pseudomonadati; phylum Pseudomonadota; class Gammaproteobacteria; order Enterobacterales; family Enterobacteriaceae; genus Escherichia; species Escherichia sp. 93.1518. The sequence goes on along the minus strand of NZ_JABWMT020000024.1, from coordinate 56,073 downwards.
TCAGAATATGAAGTACAGCGTATCTGTACAGCTCTCACACAAACCTTTCATCGCCCATTCGATCTCCATAACGGTCACCAGACCAGTATGACCTTAAGTATTGGATACGCTCTGACTCGCGAACACGCTTCTGCGGAAAAATTACAAGAGCTTGCCGATCGTAATATGTATCAAGCCAAACATCAGCGCGCCGAAAAGCTGGTGAAATAACAAGGAAATATCTACATGATAAAGCAACTGGTAGCACCTCTGGTTTTCTCCACTCTGATACTGGCTGGTTGCCAGACTCCACAAGGCAAATTCACCCCAGAGCAAGTCGCTGCTATGCAGTCTTATGGTTTTACTGAATCTGCAGGTGACTGGTCGCTTGGCTTATCCGACACTATTTTGTTTGCTAAAAATGACTACAAACTGCTTCCGGAAAGTCAGCAACAAATCCAGACCATGGCGGCAAAACTGACCTCTACCGGGCTAACACACGCCCGTATGGATGGTCACACCGATAACTATGGTGAAGATAGCTACAACGAAGCCTTATCACTGAAGCGAGCGAATGTCGTCGCCGATGCCTGGGCTGAGGGCGGGCAAATTCCGCGTAGCAATCTCACCACTCAAGGTTTAGGGAAAAAATATCCTATAGCCAGCAACAAGACAGCACAGGGCCGGGCTGAAAACCGCCGCGTTGCGGTGGTGATTAGTGCGCCTTAAATACAATTTCAGTAGATAAAAAAAGGGCCAGCCAATTGGCCAGCCCTTCTTAACAGGATGTCGCTTAAGCGAAATCTTAGTTGAGGCGCTCTTTGATACGAGCAGCCTTACCAGTACGCTCACGCAGGTAGTACAGTTTAGCTTTACGAACAGCACCACGACGTTTGACAGAAATGCTGTCAACTACCGGAGAGTGAGTCTGGAAGACACGCTCAACGCCTTCGCCGTTGGAAATTTTACGAACAGTGAATGCAGAGTGCAGACCGCGGTTACGAATAGCGATAACCACGCCCTCGAATGCCTGCAGACGTTTTTTGGAACCTTCAACAACCCATACTTTCACTTCCACGGTATCACCCGGACGGAAGGAAGGTACGTCCTGCTTCATCTGCTCTTGTTCAAGTTGCTTAATAATGTTGCTCATAATTTAATCTCTTATCCTGGGTAAACTGATATTTCGGGGGCTTACGCCATCCCATCATGTTTATGTTGCTGTTGTGCGTGTTCCGTTTTGAACTCCGCCAGCAACCTTGCTTGCTCTTCAGTCAGAGCCAGGTTTTCCAGAAGTTCAGGTCTTCTAAGCCAGGTACGACCCAGCGACTGTTTCAAACGCCAGCGACGTATCTCGGCATGGTTGCCCGACAGTAACACTGACGGAACTTCCATCCCTTCTAACACCTCAGGCCGCGTATAGTGCGGGCAATCCAGCAATCCTTCAGCAAAGGAATCTTCCGTTGCTGATGCTTCGTGACCCAGTACGCCCGGAATAAACCGGGAAACGGAGTCAATCAGCGTCATTGCTGGTAACTCACCACCGCTGAGAACGTAATCGCCGATTGACCATTCTTCGTCAATTTCGGTTTGGATCACGCGCTCATCTATACCTTCGTAGCGACCGCACACCAGAATCAATTTTTGATTCGTTGCCAGTTCGCTGACGCCCGCTTGATCAAGCTTGCGCCCCTGCGGTGACAGATAGATCACCTTAGCGCCTTCACCCGCCGCGCTTTTTGCTGCATGAATGGCGTCCCGTAAAGGTTGCACCATCATTAACATCCCCGGTCCGCCGCCGTAAGGACGATCGTCCACGGTACGGTGCCGGTCATGCGTGAAGTCACGTGGACTCCAGCTCTGGATGCTCAGCAGGCCATTTTTCACTGCCCGGCCAGTTACCCCGTAATCGGTAATTGCGCGGAACATTTCAGGAAACAGGCTAATTATGCCAATCCACATAGCGCCGTCTTTTACCGTTTATCCGGTGGTTTAAAAACCAGGATCCCAATCTACTTCGATTGAACGAGTAGTGAGATCGACTTTCTTGATAACCTGCCCATCGAGGAACGGTACGAGACGTTCCTTGATGCCAAACGCATCTTTCAGGTTTGCCTTAATGACGAGAACGTCATTAGATCCGGTTTCCATCATGTCGACGACTTTACCGAGATCGTAGCCTTCAGTGGTCACTACCTGGCAGCCCATCAGGTCTTTCCAGTAGTAGTCACCCTCTTCAAGCTGGGGCAGCTGCGATGAATCCACGACAATTTCACAATTCGTCAGCAGGTTCGCCGCATCACGATCGTCAACACCTTTCAGCTTGATGATCATGTCCTGATTGTGGTGCTTCCAGCTTTCCAGCTGGACTTGCTGCCACTGACCCGCTTTCTGGATAAACCAGGGCTGATAGTCAAAAATGCTTTCGGCGTCTTCGGTGGAAGAAAACACTCTGAGCCACCCACGAATACCGTAAGACGAACCCATTTTTCCCAAAACGATGGGATCAACAGGTGCTTGCGCGGTGAGTTGTTTGCTCATCATGACCACCGTGACAGATTAAGCTGCTTTGTTTACTTCTTTGATCAGCGCAGCAACGCGATCAGAAATAGTTGCGCCCTGGCCAACCCAGTGAGCGATGCGATCCAGATCCAGGCGAGTGCCTTCTTCTTTTTCGCTAGCGATTGGGTTGAAGAAACCAACGCGCTCGATGAAGCGACCGTTGCGTGCATTACGGCTGTCAGCGACAACAACCTGGTAGAACGGACGCTTTTTAGCGCCGTGACGTGCTAAACGAATAGTTACCATAACATCCTCTTGTGTGAATAAAACAACCGGACCCCATCGAGGAACGGAGTCCGGTGTCATATTAAAAGCCCGAAAATTTTACTGATTTCTGGAGAAAATGCAATCAGCAGTTAATAACTCTGTCGCATAAGGTCATTTAGCGACCAGGAAATCCCGGCGGCATCATCCCTTTCATGCTTCTCATCATCTTCGCCATTCCGCCCTTCTTCATTTTCTTCATCATGCGCTGCATGTCGTCGAACTGCTTCAGAAGACGGTTAACGTCCTGCACCTGCATACCGCAACCGGCAGCGATACGACGCTTACGCGAACCTTTGATGATTTCTGGCTTAGCGCGCTCTTTCATCGTCATCGAGTTGATGATGGCTTCCATACGCACCAGCACTTTATCGTCCATTTGCGATTTCACGTTATCCGGGATCTGCCCCATACCCGGCAGTTTGCCCATCAGGCTGGCCATGCCGCCCATATTTTTCATCTGGCGCAGCTGCTCAAGGAAATCGTTAAGATCGAAGCCGTCGCCTTTTTTCAGCTTGCTGGCTAACTTCTCTGCCTGCGCGCGGTCAACTTTACTTTCGATATCTTCGATCAACGACAGAACATCGCCCATGCCGAGAATACGGGAAGCGATACGGTCCGGGTGGAACGGCTCCAGCGCCTCTGTTTTCTCGCCAACACCGAGGAACTTGATAGGCTTGCCGGTAATATGGCGAATAGAAAGCGCCGCACCGCCACGCGCATCGCCGTCCACTTTGGTCAACACTACGCCGGTAAGCGGTAACGCTTCATTGAATGCTTTCGCCGTATTGGCGGCATCCTGACCGGTCATGGCATCAACCACAAACAGGGTTTCAACCGGATTAATCGACGCGTGGACTTGTTTGATCTCGTCCATCATCGCTTCGTCAACGTGCAGACGACCGGCGGTATCCACCAGCAGCACGTCGTAGAATTTCAGCTTAGCTTCTTTCAGCGCCGCGTTAACGATATCAACCGGCTTCTGACCAACATCTGAAGGGAAGAAATCGACGCCTACCTGTTCAGCCAGCGTCTCAAGCTGTTTGATTGCCGCCGGGCGATAAACGTCGGCAGAAACCACCAGCACTTTCTTCTTGTGCTTCTCGCGCAGGAACTTACCGAGTTTACCTACGCTGGTTGTTTTACCGGCTCCTTGCAGGCCCGCCATCAGCACCACCGCAGGCGGTTGCGCAGCCAGGTTCAGGGTCTGGTTCTCTTCGCCCATCGCCGCAACCAACTCGTTACGGACGATTTTGACGAACTCCTGCCCCGGCGTCAGGCTTTTATTAACTTCATGACCAACCGCTTTCTCTTTTACGCGATTGATAAACTCACGCACTACCGGCAGAGCGACGTCCGCCTCCAGCAGCGCCATGCGCACTTCGCGCAGCGTATCTTTAACGTTGTCTTCAGTAAGGCGTCCACGGCCACTGATATTGCGCAGCGTGCGCGACAAACGATCGGTTAAATTATCAAACATTGTCTCTCGCCTGGGGTGGAAACGGTTGGCCGCAATCGCGACACATCATCTGTATTTTGCCGCAGTATAACATGAAGGCGTCTTTGTTGTTATGCAACGGTTGGAGCAGCGTTCACCTGACGCTATACTGCTTTTCTTTCTCATTGCTCAAACTGTCGACATCACTATGCCCGTTTTTGCTCTGCTCGCGCTCGTCGCCTACTCCGTCAGTCTCGCGCTGATTGTTCCCGGTCTGCTGCAAAAAAACGGCGGCTGGCGGCGCATGGCTATTATTTCTGCGGTCATTGCGCTGGTCTGCCACGCAATCGCTCTGGAAGCCCGCATCCTGCCCGACGGTGATAGCGGACAAAACCTCAGCCTGCTGAACGTTGGTTCATTGGTCAGTTTGATGATCTGTACGGTAATGACCATTGTGGCTTCTCGCAATCGTGGCTGGTTGCTGCTACCCATTGTCTATGCCTTTGCGCTTATCAACCTGGCGCTGGCGACCTTCATGCCCAATGAATACATCACCCATCTGGAAGCAACGCCTGGGATGCTGGTGCACATTGGCTTATCGCTCTTTTCCTATGCCACGCTAATTATCGCCGCCCTGTACGCGCTGCAACTGGCGTGGATTGATTACCAACTGAAGAACAAGAAGCTGGCATTTAACCAGGAAATGCCGCCATTGATGAGTATCGAGCGTAAAATGTTCCACATCACGCAGATTGGCGTGGTGCTGCTAACGCTCACGCTTTGCACTGGCCTGTTCTATATGCACAACCTATTTAGCATGGAAAATATCGACAAGGCTGTGCTCTCTATCGTGGCGTGGTTTGTCTATATTGTGCTGCTGTGGGGACATTACCATGAAGGATGGCGTGGACGCCGCGTCGTCTGGTTTAACGTTGCGGGCGCGGTAATTCTGACACTGGCCTACTTCGGCAGCCGAATTGTCCAGCAGTTAATCAGCTAAACCCAGAAAAGGAGTTTCCCCTGGAACACATTTCTACTACTACGTTGATCATTATTCTGATCATCATGGTGGTCATTTCAGCCTATTTTTCCGGGTCCGAAACCGGAATGATGACCCTCAACCGCTATCGTCTGCGACATATGGCGAAACAGGGTAATCGCTCGGCCAAACGCGTCGAAAAATTGCTGCGTAAGCCAGACCGCCTGATAAGCCTGGTGTTAATCGGCAATAACCTGGTCAATATTCTTGCCTCCGCGCTCGGCACTATTGTTGGGATGCGTTTGTACGGCGATGCGGGCGTGGCAATTGCGACTGGTGTGCTGACTTTTGTCGTACTGGTTTTTGCTGAGGTATTGCCGAAAACCATTGCCGCGCTGTACCCGGAAAAAGTCGCTTATCCGAGTAGTTTTCTGCTGGCTCCGCTGCAAATTTTGATGATGCCGCTGGTCTGGTTGCTGAATGCTATCACCCGTATGCTGATGCGCATGATGGGTATCAAAACCGATATCGTGGTTAGCGGCTCTTTGAGCAAAGAAGAGTTGCGCACTATCGTGCACGAATCGCGCTCACAAATTTCCCGTCGCAATCAGGATATGCTGCTGTCGGTGCTCGATCTGGAAAAAATGACCGTCGATGACATCATGGTGCCGCGCAGTGAAATTATCGGCATCGATATCAACGATGACTGGAAATCGATTCTCCGCCAGCTCTCCCACTCTCCTCACGGGCGCATAGTGCTGTACCGCGACTCGCTGGACGACGCCATCAGCATGTTGCGTGTGCGTGAAGCCTGGCGGCTCATGTCGGAGAAAAAAGAGTTCACCAAAGAAACCATGCTACGCGCTGCGGACGAAATCTATTTTGTGCCGGAAGGCACGCCGCTCAGTACGCAATTAGTTAAATTTCAACGCAATAAAAAGAAAGTCGGCCTGGTCGTCAACGAATACGGCGATATTCAGGGACTGGTGACGGTTGAAGATATTCTGGAAGAGATTGTCGGTGATTTCACCACGTCGATGTCGCCAACGCTTGCTGAAGAAGTGACGCCGCAAAACGACGGTTCGGTGATTATTGATGGCACAGCCAACGTGCGAGAAATCAACAAAGCCTTTAACTGGCATCTGCCAGAAGATGATGCTCGCACGGTTAATGGCGTCATTCTTGAGGCACTGGAAGAGATTCCTGTCGCAGGCACTCGCGTGCGTATTGGCGAGTACGATATCGATATTCTCGACGTACAGGACAATATGATTAAGCAGGTAAAAGTTTTTCCTGTGAAACCGCTGCGCGAGAGTGTGGCGGAGTAACGAAAACGGCCCAGCATTCACATGCCGGGCCGTAATTTATTACGAAAACAGTAATTAAGCTTTTGCTTTCGCTACAGTAACCATCGCCGCGCGAATCGTACGACCGTTCAGCGTATAACCTTTCTGCATAATGCCCAGTACGTTACCCGGCGCAACGTCGTCAGATTCCACCATTGCGATAGCCTGATGCACGTTCGGATCCAGCGGTACATTCGTTTCGGCAATCACATCAACGCCAAACTTACGTACTACATCCAGCATCGACTTCAGCGTCAGCTCAATACCTTCAACCATCGCAGACATATCCGGGTTAGCTTTATCAGCCACTTCCAGCGCGCGATCCAGACTATCAATCACCGGCAGCAATTCGTTGATGAATTTTTCCAGCGCGAATTTATGCGCTTTTTCGATATCCAGTTCAGTACGACGACGCAGGTTTTCCATTTCCGCTTTTACGCGCAAAATGCCATCACGTTCACGGGTCTGGGCCTCAGCCAACTGAGCTTCGAGATTCGCAATTTTTTCATCGCGCGGATCCACCTGCTCAGCAGAAGCGTCTGGCTCAACTGCCTCAATCTCTTCGTGCTGATCCATGATAATTTCTTCCGGGGCTTGCCCCTCAGGCGTTTTCTGTTCTTTACTACTCATGAATTTCTCCGCGTTTTTTTCGCATTCATCTCGCTAACTTCGCTTATTATGGGGATCAGTTTCAGGGTTTCAAGGGAAGCACTCACATTGTCATCAATCTTCGCAACAAGGACCTCGGAAAAATGAATAATCATTTCAAGTGTATTGGCATTGTGGGACACCCACGGCACCCTACTGCATTGACAACACATGAAATGCTCTACCGCTGGCTGTGCACAAAAGGTTACGAGGTCATCGTCGAGCAGCAAATCGCTCACGAACTACAACTGAAGAATGTGAAAACTGGCACGCTCGCGGAGATTGGGCAACTGGCTGATCTCGCGGTAGTCGTTGGTGGCGACGGTAATATGCTGGGCGCGGCGCGCACGCTCGCCCGTTACGATATTAAAGTTATTGGAATCAACCGTGGCAACCTGGGTTTCCTGACTGACCTTGACCCCGATAACGCCCAGCAACAATTAGCCGATGTGCTGGAAGGTCACTACATCAGCGAGAAACGTTTTTTGCTGGAAGCGCAAGTCTGTCAGCAAGATTGCCAAAAGCGCATCAGCACCGCGATAAATGAAGTGGTACTTCATCCAGGCAAAGTGGCGCATATGATAGAGTTCGAAGTGTATATCGACGAGATCTTTGCGTTTTCTCAGCGATCTGATGGGCTAATTATTTCGACGCCAACAGGCTCCACCGCCTATTCTCTGTCGGCGGGTGGCCCGATTCTGACACCCTCTCTGGATGCGATTACCCTGGTACCCATGTTCCCGCATACGCTGTCAGCGCGACCACTGGTCATAAACAGCAGCAGCACGATCCGCCTGCGTTTTTCGCATCGCCGTAACGACCTGGAAATCAGTTGCGACAGTCAAATAGCACTGCCGATTCAGGAAGGTGAAGATGTCCTGATTCGGCGCTGTGATTACCATCTGAATCTGATTCACCCGAAAGATTACAGCTATTTCAACACATTAAGTACCAAGCTCGGCTGGTCAAAAAAATTATTCTAATTTTACGCCAGCCTCTTTACTGTATATAAAACCAGTTTATACTGTACACAATAACAGTAATAGTTTTTCATACAGGAAAACAACTATGTTGGCACAACTGACCATCAGCAACTTTGCTATCGTTCGTGAGCTTGAGATTGATTTTCACAGCGGCATGACCGTAATAACCGGCGAGACCGGCGCGGGTAAATCTATTGCGATAGATGCTCTCGGCCTGTGTCTCGGTGGTCGTGCTGAAGCCGACATGGTGCGTACCGGCGCTGCCCGCGCTGATCTGTGCGCCCGTTTTTCACTGAAAGATACGCCCGCAGCACTGCGCTGGCTGGAAGAAAACCAACTGGAAGATGGCCACGAATGCCTGCTTCGTCGCGTTATCAGTAGCGATGGCCGTTCCCGTGGTTTTATCAACGGTACGGCTGTTCCGCTGTCTCAGCTACGCGAACTGGGTCAATTGCTGATTCAGATCCATGGTCAACACGCTCATCAGTTACTCACCAAACCCGAGCATCAGAAATTCCTGCTTGATGGCTACGCCAATGAAACGTCTCTGCTCCAGGAAATGACCGCGCGTTATCAGTTGTGGCATCAAAGCTGCCGTGACCTCGCGCATCATCAACAACTAAGTCAGGAACGCGCCGCCCGTGCTGAACTACTGCAATACCAATTAAAAGAACTGAACGAATTTAATCCGCAGCCCGGCGAGTTTGAACAAATCGACGAAGAGTACAAACGTCTGGCTAACAGCGGTCAATTGCTTACGACCAGCCAGAATGCATTGGCATTAATGGCTGACGGTGAAGATGCGAACCTGCAAAGCCAGCTTTACACCGCTAAACAACTGGTCAGCGAATTGATTGGTATGGACAGCAAACTGTCCAGCGTACTTGATATGCTGGAAGAGGCCACTATCCAGATTGCCGAAGCCAGTGACGAATTACGCCACTACTGCGATCGTCTGGATCTCGACCCTAACCGCTTGTTTGAACTTGAACAGCGTATCTCAAAGCAGATTTCGCTGGCACGTAAACACCACGTCAGCCCGGAGGCATTGCCGCAATATTATCAGTCACTGCTGGAAGAACAGCAGCAACTTGACGATCAGGCCGACTCACAAGAAACGCTCGCGTTGGCGGTAACGAAACATCATCAGCAGGCACTGGAAACGGCGCGCGCATTACACCTGCAACGCCAGCACTATGCAACTGAGCTGGCACACCTGATCACCGACAGTATGCAGGCGCTGTCCATGCCGCATGGACAGTTTACGATTGATGTTAAATTTGACGAACATCACCTGGGCGCTGACGGTGCTGATCGTATTGAGTTTCGGGTAACCACCAACCCAGGTCAGCCGATGCAGCCCATTGCCAAAGTCGCCTCCGGTGGTGAATTGTCCCGTATCGCACTGGCAATTCAGGTCATCACCGCGCGTAAAATGGAAACCCCGGCGCTTATTTTCGATGAAGTGGATGTGGGGATTAGCGGTCCGACAGCGGCAGTTGTCGGCAAACTGCTACGTCAGCTTGGTGAATCAACCCAGGTGATGTGTGTTACCCACCTGCCACAAGTTGCAGGATGCGGTCATCAACACTATTTTGTCAGCAAAGACACCGATGGTGCTATGACCGAAACGCATATGCAATCCCTGGATAAAAAGGCGCGGTTACAAGAGCTGGCACGCCTGCTTGGCGGCAGTGAAGTCACACGCAACACGCTGGCAAACGCGAAAGAACTACTGGCAGCGTAAACTTTTTTACCGCTTCACGGTCAGAATAGACAGCAAAACGCCGTAAGACCGGAAAGCAAAAGGTTTTAAAGTGATGAAAGGTCTATTATCATCGGCATATTACAGATGAGCCACGTACTGCTCGGGCCCGAAAAGGAATCAAATCATTATGCGCTGTAAAACGCTGACTGCTGCCGCAGCAGTACTATTGATGTTGACCGCAGGCTGTTCCACTCTGGAGCGAGTGGTTTACCGTCCTGACATCAACCAGGGGAACTATCTGACTGCTAACGACGTGTCCAAAATACGCGTTGGCATGACGCAACAACAAGTTGCGTACGCATTGGGTACACCGCTGATGTCCGATCCATTTGGTACAAATACCTGGTTCTATGTCTTCCGCCAGCAACCAGGCCATGAAGGTGTAACGCAGCAAACTCTGACGCTGACCTTTAACAGCAGCGGTGTGTTGACCAATATTGATAACAAACCTGCGCTGAGTGGCAACGAATAAAACTTGCTGTTTATAGCGATTAAAAAAGGTGCTCAGTGAGCACCTTTTTTCTGCCTGCTATTTATTCGCCGATTTCTCTGCGCGCTGTCTACGAAGCTCTTTCGGATCGGCAATCAGAGGTCGATAAATCTCTACACGATCGCCATCGCGCACGATATCGCTCAGTTTTGCCGGACGACTGTAAATGCCGACTTTATTTTTAGTTAAATCGATATCTGTACGCAATTCCAGCAAACCACTTGCGCGAATTGCCTCTTCAACCGTCGCGCCCTCCTGCAATGTTACACGCTGCAAATACTGCTTCTCTGGTAACGCGTAAGCTACCTCTACAGCAATTTTACCTGGCACTATAAACCTCTTTTGCTCGCACGGTGAAAGCCTGCACCATATTAGCCGCCAGCTCTTTAAACACGCGACCGAAGGCGAGTTCAATCAACTTATTAGTAAACTCAAAGTCGAGATGAAACTCGATACGGCACGCTTCCGGACTCAACGGTGTAAACTTCCAGCCGCCGATCAATTTCTTGAACGGCCCATCAACCAGATTCATCAGAATACTTTGGTTACTGGTCAACTGATTGCGGGTAGTAAACGTTTTGCTGATCCCAGCCTTAGAGACATCTACCGCAGCGGTCATCTGTCCAGGAGTGGACTCCAGAATCCGACTTCCAGTACAACCTGGCAAAAACTGAGGATAAGACTGAACGTCATTCACTAACTGATACATTTGCTCCGCGCTGTAGGGAACGAGTGCGGTCCGGCTAATTTGAGGCATAACAAATTCCATCAACAAAAATCCAACAAATAATATCATTTATCCTGCTGTAAAAAAAACGCTATCCCGGCGCTGGGTAACATCGTGTTCATGCTAAGATAGAGCCTTGTCCCCCGCAGGATTGATATGGGGTATTTTCGATTTCAGATTACCGATGATTCACGACGCTTATGACGAAGAAAAAAGCACATAAACCTGGTTCAGCGACCATCGCGCTTAACAAGCGCGCCCGTCACGAATACTTTATTGAAGAAGAGTTCGAAGCGGGACTTGCCCTGCAAGGCTGGGAAGTTAAATCCCTGCGCGCAGGAAAAGCCAATATTAGTGACAGCTATGTCCTTCTGCGCGACGGTGAAGCGTTCCTGTTTGGCGCAAATATCACGCCGATGGCAGTGGCTTCCACACATGTGGTGTGCGATCCTACTCGTACCCGCAAGTTACTTCTCAACCAGCGCGAACTGGACTCATTATATGGTCGCGTCAATCGTGAAGGCTATACCGTAGTGGCGCTCTCTCTGTACTGGAAAAATGCCTGGTGCAAAGTGAAAATCGGCGTCGCGAAAGGTAAGAAACAGCACGATAAACGTTCCGACATCAAAGAACGTGAATGGCAGGTTGATAAAGCGCGTATAATGAAAAACGCTCACCGTTAAACCTGCATCACATATTCTGACCAGATCCTCACCGCGCCTCCCCTCTCCGGTGGCGCGAATGCACATCTTATCGGCTATCATATTTGATACAGATGTCGTCATCCCTTTGCTTAATCGAATAAAAATCATGCCAAGCGGGCGCTAAATCCTGAACGATAACGCCATTGGGGCTGGTCATGACGCTCACAAATCTGGTATACTCGCTGTTACACATTGGGGCTGATTCTGGATTCGACGGGATTTGCGAAACCCAAGGTGCATGCCGAGGGGCGGTTGGCCTCGTAAAAAGCCGCAAAAAATAGTCGCAAACGACGAAAACTACGCTTTAGCAGCTTAATAACCTGCTTAGAGCCCTCTCTCCCTAGCCTCCGCTCTTAGGACGGGGATCAAGAGAGGTCAAACCCAAAAGAGATCGCGTGGAAGCCCTGCCTGGGGTTGAAGCGTTAAAACTTAATCAGGCTAGTTTGTTAGTGGCGTGTCCGTCCGCAGCTGGCAAGCGAATGTAAAGACTGACTAAGCATGTAGTGCCGAGGATGTAGGAATTTCGGACGCGGGTTCAACTCCCGCCAGCTCCACCACTTGCTCTTCCGGATACGTCCGGAGAAATCCTGAAAGCCCACATGGCGCAAGCCCTGTGGGCTTTTTTGTGTCTACCGTTGTCCGAGGATATCCAGCTGAATCCAGTGATTATTGGTATACGTTTAGGTATACGGTAAGATGTATACCTAAATGCGTATACCAATTCATGAAGGAACGGCCAAAGTGGCAAGAACGACACGTCCCCTGACCAACACTGAAGTTCTGCGCGCTAAAGCGTTAGAAAAGGATCTAACGTTGCATGATGGCGATGGCCTTTTTCTGCTCGTTAAAACGAACGGTAAGAAATTATGGCGTTTCCGCTACCAAAAGCCAGTAACAAAACAGCGGACCATGATTAGTTTAGGAACCTTCCCTGCACTATCCTTGGCTGAAATCAGAAATGTGCGAGCTAAGTATCTTTCCTTGTTAGCCAAGGGGATCGATCCACAAACACACAATGAACAAGTCACACAACAACAACAAATTGCAGTAGAAAGTATTTTTTCAAACGTTGCTAAAAATTGGTTTGCCATTAAACGCAATAGCGTTACACCTGATTATGCAAAGGATATATGGCGATCCTTAGAGAAGGACATTTTCCCTGCTATCGGAGAGATTCCTGTTCAGGAAATAAAAGCACGTATATTAATTGAAGCCCTAGAACCAATTAAGGCCCGCGGTGCACTCGAGACTGTTCGTCGTTTGGTGCAACGTATTAACGAAATTATGATCTACGCTGTCAATACCGGATTAATTGAGGCTAATCCTGCGTCAGGTATTGGCATGGCTTTTGATAAACCCAAAAAGCAAAATTTGCCAACGCTGCGGCCAGAAGAATTACCTAAACTGATGCATTCTCTAGTAATGTCAAACCTGTCTATTCCTACTCGTTGTCTGATCGAATGGCAACTACTGACACTCGTTCGCCCTTCAGAAGCCTCTGGCGCCCGCTGGGATGAGATCGATTTAGAATCCAAACTTTGGAGAATTCCTGCTGAAAGGATGAAAGCAAAGCGCGAACATATAGTTCCTTTATCATCTCAAGCTTTAATTATTCTTGAAGTAATGAAACCCATAAGTGCTCATCGTGAACATATATTTCCTAGCAGGAATAACCCTCAAGAACCGATGAATAGCCAAACAGCAAATGCAGCATTAAAACGCATAGGGTACGGAGGAAAGTTAGTTGCACATGGACTCCGTTCTATTGCCAGCACTGCATTAAATGAAGCCGAATTTAATTCTGACATTATTGAATCAGCTCTTGCACATATTGATAAAAATGAGGTGAGAAGAGCATATAACCGCTCCACTTATCTTGATAAACGTAAAGAGATGATGGCTTGGTGGGGAAATTTTATATATAAAAATAATTCATTATAAAAGGGATTACAATGAATATTGATTCTATAAAACTTCATTTACAAAATTTTTTCACAAATAATCCAACTGTTCTTATCGGTTCTGGCCTCTCTCTCGGTGAGGGGATTCCAGGCATGAAAACATTGGGAGAACATCTTAATACAACTATCCCCAAATTAGTAAGCGGGGATCTTATAAGAGAATGGGGTATCATAAGTTCCAAACTAAATAATGGTATGGGACTTGAAGATGCCATGGCATTTCTTAAAGATGAAAGTGAACTTATCCCATTAATTATTCAGCACACCGCAGATCTTATTTTAAAGCATGAAAATACTGTAATATGCTCTGTAATCAATGGAGAAAAAAATCTAGCATTTACATCTTTATTGAATCACTTAACTTTTAATCAAAATGAATTGATAATTATAACTCCAAACTATGATAGACTAATTGAAATAGCATGTGAAATTGCTGGTCTAGAAATTTCAACAGGATTTATCAATAGTTATCATTGTATAAATAATCCTGAAGTTGAGTTAGATAAATTCAAAATCGCCCACTCTATCAAAACCACACGAGGTAAATCTACAGTTCAAATTAGAACTAAAAAACACGTTAAAATATTTAAACCTCATGGTAGTCTTGATTGGTTCAAGGCTGACGATAAAATTATCAGGACCAGCTTTCAAAATAAACATGAAAGATTAATTATTACACCAGGTACAAGTAAATTCAGAGCTGGATATCAGCAGCCTTTTGATTGGCATAGAGAAAAAGCAAACCATTATATCAAAAGAGCAAAATCACTATTAATTATTGGCTATGGGTTTAATGATGAGCAGTTAGAAGTACATTTGAAATCAAAAATACGTGAAAAAATACCTGTTTTATTAATGACATATGAATTGACATCAAACGCTCAAAAAATATGTGATGATAATCCTTCTATAACATATGTTATTGCAGAAGGAAACAATTCCATCGTTTGTATCGATGGCATTAAATATAAAATCGAAAAGAATATTTGGTCTTTAAATGAGTTTGTTAAAGAGGTACTTAAATAATGGAATATTACGTCATTAACACTGATGAAACATGCTTTATCGGACGAATCGCAAATGTTGATACCGATCGTGCTATTATCATTTCAGAGTCTCCAGAGATCATACAAGAACTAACCGTTTTTGACTTGGTTGCTATTGAAGGCAATACCCCCACAGAGTTTCTTGTTGGTATCATTGAAAAAGTAAAACGCTCTATTGGAGAAATACAAACTATTGATACTGAAGAAAATATTGAAGATGACAGTGAAAAAGATTTCGATAATATCTTCCAAACTTATTCTATCGATCATGATATTCTTCAAGTAGCTCTTATCGGCACTTTCTGGGAGGTTTACGGGGATAGAAGGAAAATTTTTAAAAGAGGAGCACAATATTTTCCAAAAGTTGAAAAACAAGCATTTCTTATAAAAAAAGACAGTCTTGAGAAATTAATGTCGGCAGTCGACAATGATACTCCTGATGAGCTAAAACTCATACTAGGCAACTATGGAAATACCAATTCACGAGCAGTTGCAAATGGGGATAAATTATTTCAGAGACATGCTGCCCTATTGGGGAGTACTGGTTCAGGTAAAAGTTGGACAGTTGCGTCATTACTAGAACAAGCCTCAAAATTAAAATACAACAATATTGTACTTTATGATCTTCATGGTGAATACAAAACTTTATCTGATACACATAATAAATCGAACCGCCCGAGCATAGCCGATTATTTTAAAATTGCAAGCCCAGGAAATATCGACGATGTAAATAGTATTTATGTACCTCATTGGTTATTAAACAAAGAAGAAATGCTATCACTGTTGTTAGATAGAAGCGATAGCAATGCACCTAATCAGGCAGCAAGATTTAGCTACCACGTGAGAGAGCTAAAAAAAGAATACATCACACACAACAGATTAATACACTTAGAAGATTGTTTGACTGTTGATGCTCCAATACCCTACTCTATCGAGGATCTTATTAGCAGACTGCACGATGATGATCAAGGTATGAAAAAAGGTACTAATAATAAAGAAATAAAAGGTGATTGGAATGGAAAACTAACAAGATTCATAAGCAGGTTAAGAACAAAAGTAGACGACAAGAGGAACTGTTTTCTATTCTCAAATAAACCAGAACACAACCAATATGATTGGTTGGAGAAATACGCTTGTAAAATTTTAAAATCAGATAGCACAGATCATGGCATTAAAATAATTGATTTTTCTGAAGTTCCTTCAGATATTATGCCTATTGTTATTGGTGTATTGACCAGATTTTTATACAACGTCCAATTTTGGAGATGTGAGACCGAACGAACCCCTATAGCATTCGTTTGTGACGAAGCTCATATTTATTTACCCGCTAAGGATACCACTGAGGCTGAAACAAAAATATCCTTATCAATATTCGAGAAAATTGCTAAAGAAGGCAGAAAGTACGGAGTATCTTTATTAGTCGTCAGCCAAAGACCTTCTGATGTTAGCAGAACAATACTAAGTCAATGTAATAACATAATTTCTCTCAGACTAAGTAATTATAGAGATCAACAGGTAGTTAGTCGGTTAATGCCTGATTCATTGAGTTCATTAACATCCATACTACCAATTCTTGATACTGGGGAAGCAATAGTTCTTGGCGACTCTGTTCTATTACCAGCTAGAATAAAATTGAATCCACCAACACTCAAGCCCGATAGCGCAACCAGAGCTTTTTGGAATGAGTGGGGGGCAATTGAAGCAAAAGAAATCTCTATAGCAAATGCTGTTGAATCACTCAGGAGACAATCTCGTAATCGCTAATAAAAATATTATCTAGCAACGCGCAGTGCTTTCCCCGCCTCGCCCGCCCGCTTTGCGGGGCGGTTTCAATGCAGTTGCACTGACACGCTCAGGCCGCGCCGGGAATGGCGCGGTCTGCAGAAAATGAGGCAGGAAAACGCATGCAAAGCCATGCACCTTATCGATGCATGGCTTTTTTCAGTAAAAACGGGCGGATTTTCGGGGAATTTTACACAGACTGATGTGATGCCAGTTGCGCACTTTTACGCGAAAAAATCATGTTCTGCGCAGGGGTGAATTTTTCACGGCTGTCATCCACCGAAGCCGCGTCAGGCCTGAATCCGATGGTCGTTAAAATGTCGCTATCCTGTGCGGAATAATTAATTTTTTCCCCCTTCGCAAGCCAGGACAGAAGGGCTTCACGCAGGGCATCTGTGGCACGCTGTATGGCACAGTTTCGGGCAATGGCCGTCAGCTCACTGTAGCCCATCAGCTCCGGTGCCAGTGCCGCCGCCAGTGCTGTGCCGTGCTGCTGCATAAAATCATTCAGCCGGTCGCGGATGCTGATGTGCTGAACGGCTTCATGCGAACGAATATAACGACCGGCGGCCTGATTCACCTGCCATTTTCTGACTTCGATAATATTGCGTAATTCGTCCAGGCGACTGACGTTTCTGCCTTCTCCTGACAGAAGCCGCAGGTATTCCTGTTCGGCCGCTGCCAGCTCATTTTTGCGTTGCAGCCATGCTGCTTTGTTATTCTGACAGGTGTCAAAGGCCTGCTGTAAGGCTGTGCTTTCCATCGTTATCTCTTTCTCATCATGCTGAAGAATAAAAATACGGTGTGCGGCGACGGCCGGTGTTAACCGGCAGCCCTCATTCCAGACGCAGCGAATATGATTGTGTTTTTAAGCGTACTGGCGGCAGTTCCTGTTTTTCATGCAGGCTTTCTGCCAGTTCGTCCGGCGTGACCGGGCGGACAATGAAACGGTTGATGGTCTGAAGCGTTTTAAACACCAGACCACAGCCCGGATCCGTGCACACATAAAAACGCTCGGTGACTTCCTGAGACAGACGCCTCGATGTTCTTGACAGTGCAAGGCCTTTACATCTCCGACAACAATATCCGGTAACAAGCATTCTTTTCGGGCGTTTCATACTGCCGGAGGCTGACGTCAGTGAATCGCGGTATCTCTGTTTGCCTGAAATGTATTCCATTCCTGAATCTTTACTGTCAGAGAAAAAGCTTTCACTCGCTTCAAATGTCGCAGAGCAATAAATATTCCGGCACTGTGCAATCATTATCTTGGTGCCATCGTCCATGAAATGTGCGCGGCGGGTGTGAGCAACATGTCCACACGACGGGCAGTAAATCATGACAGCAGTCCTCTGGCCTTAAGCTCTGCACCCTGCTGGTCTATTTTGTCCTGCCACACCTTGCGCTGTGCCGGTGTGCCTGCCACCTCATAATCCATGTGCGGGAGTGTTGCCGCTGACAGTCCGGTCAGCCGGAGAACCGGCTCGCCGGTGAGGCTGATTTGCATCTGTTTAATTTTCTGTTCCAGCGATGATTTCACCTGCTGCATGACAGCCTTTTCCGGTGCGACGTAACCCTGATGGCCGGTGGTGTTGGCGAGCGGATTTTCCTGTGCCAGGATGCTCAGATGCATTGCCCGGACAAGCGCCTCACAGGTTTCATTCAGGGCGTGTTCCAGCTCATGCTCTGCATACAGACTCAGTAGGTGATGATGTGCCTTCCGGTAGGCGGTGGCCGTGCTGTCACACGCCCCTTTCAGGCGTTCACGTTCGAAATTCAGCACCACGGCCAGATTGTCATATTCCTGTACCAGCTCCCGGCGTGCCACGCGCTCAATGTGGCGCTGTTTCAGCTCGTCGCTCAGGACACCACCGGCTGCACGAAAGGCCGTGCGCCAGTCGTCAGCGTCGTTTCCGTCGGCCTGCGCCAGCGCATTTTTTTCCTGCTCTGCCCGTTCAATGGCCGTGACGGTCTCATCCATCAGGCGGGCGTTCTCAAGATGGGCGGCTCTGGCCTTTTCCAGTTGTGCCAGCGCGGGTTGCAGATATTCAGGGATGGTGTTGTCAGACATTTTCCGGCTCCTCGTCACTTCAGGTTAAGAAAATTGTGACGTACACCGGACAACAACACGACGCATTGCAGATGTGCCAGCCCTGACACAGGAGACTCATCCTCACACCGGCAAGCCAGGAAAAGGTCGCAGGAAAAACCGGCTTACTGTTTGTTTTTTTATATTTTACTGTTCACCTCTGTTCACCTTAAGAAAAAAGATAAGTAATACAGTAAGTTAAAGGGTGAACAATCGCAGTAATGACTGTTCACCGTCTGTTCACCACTGTTCACCCGCTCATGGACTTTTTGTGCTGTTTACTACTGTTTGTTTTTATTAATTCGCCGGGAATGAATAAGAAGAAACGATTTGTATTTCACTATAAAAATTACGAATTGCTTTAAGTGGCTTTAAATGACTTTAAGTGGAGATGAACAAAAAATACACAAGCATTGTAAGGCTGCCGGAACAAATCCCCCCTGTTGCGTCTGCTGAAAATATTCACAAAATAAAGCGCTACCCGAAGCCGGACGGACTTATCCGGTGCTGTATGGACATTAACGAGGTAGCCCGAT
Source organism: Escherichia sp. 93.1518 (assembly GCF_013368915.2). NCBI lineage: Bacteria > Pseudomonadati > Pseudomonadota > Gammaproteobacteria > Enterobacterales > Enterobacteriaceae > Escherichia > Escherichia sp. 93.1518. The sequence goes on along the minus strand of NZ_JABWMT020000024.1, from coordinate 36,774 downwards.
GCAAGCTGTTTTTTCTTCCCCGTCTCCCGCCCCTGTGACGCCACTGATGCCGCAGCCGGACATCACACAGGAGCGTTTTTTGCGTCTTCCGGAAGTGATGCACCTGTGCGGCCTGTCACGCTCGACCATCTACGAACTCATCCGTAAGGGGGAATTTCCGCCGCAGGTGAGTCTTGGCGGTAAAAATGTGGCCTGGCTGCACTCTGAAGTCACCGCATGGATGGCCGGCCGCATTGCCGGACGCAAACGGGGGTACGACGCATGATGATGCCTGTTCTGCAAAAAGTCCCTTTTTCTGGCTTGCCTTTTTCCGGCATTTGCGGATATAGTTTTTCCGCTGTCGCAAAATCGGCAGCCGGGCGTGGAAACCCGAGCAATCTAACGGCGACATATGACGCGCCATGCGTCTTTTTTTGTGTCGCAATCAACGCCACAGAGCGCCAGATTATGGTGTGGTGTGTGGTCAGTCGAGCAGATGGCACTCCGTGCATCCTGCCCGCGTCCGCTCATTATGCCGCAGAGTCAATGGTAGCTCAGGCGGGGCAGCCTCCGGGCTGGCCGGTATCCGTTAGAGCCGGTATTTCCACCCCCGTCTGGGCTATCGCCATCGAGCGTGGAAACTCCGGCGATAGCGTAACCTGCTATCTAACGGAGGCTGCCATCATGGCTACAACCCTTACCCCCTCACACCCTGAATTTGTCTTTGTGTTTGCGGCTGTCCGTCGCGCAGACCGTCATCCCCGTATCTGTATGCTTCGCACCGTCGCCGGTGATGAACGCAGCGCCCGCCGTTCCCTTGTCCGTGACTATGTGCTCTCCCTTGCTGCCCGTCTGCCGGTGGTGGAGGTGTCCCGTGCGTAATAAAAAAGCCCCTCAGACCGTCTCAGCGCGTCATGACGCCCGTGAACACCTCAGCATTGAGGCTTACCATAAGCTCAACCGCGCCAGCGCCGTATCCCAGTTTGTTGGGGGTGATTTGATTCACCGTGAACTCTCCGGCCTGCATCAGCTCTACATTCCGCATATTTTCAGCTACCTGAATGAAGATATTGATTTTGTGCTGAATGAGCTGAAAGCCAAAGGCCTGTGCCGCGATTTTCTCGCCCAGCAGAAAGACCGGGGAGACAAGACGCATGTTTGATTTTCCCCAGCCCGGTGAGATTTACCGTTCTGCCGGTTTTCCCGATGTGGCCGTGGTCGGCATTCTGGAAGACGGTATTCCGTGGGAAATGCCGTACCGCTGCCCGGAAATTGTCTGGAACCCGTACCGCCGTAAATTCAGTATCCTTGTGCGTATCCTCGCTGACGGGCGCACCACAGACATCCCGCTGGGGCGTTTTCTGCGGGAATTTACCTGTGACCGTCCTGACCTGTTTAAACGCAGCCCCGTAAACCGGCATGCGGTACTGAAAGAAATGGCCGGAGACCCGGAATTACAGAAATGGCGGGAGAAATATCTGGATATTTACCCGCAGGACACTGTTCCGGCCAGCCGGGCGGCACCGGTGGCGCGGGAATGGCGGGAAATTCCCCGCACGGAGCCTGACCCGGAAATCACCCCGGATAACAGTTACCGCAATTATCTGTAATTAAAAAACGACACCCGAAAAATTAAATGTGCGTATTCGCGCAGGGATACGCACGTCTTCAGGAGACGCAGATATGCCTTATCAGTTAATGCAACCGGCACGGAATGCAGTCATCTGTCACAGGGAGGAAAACAAATGAAAACACCCTTACCGCCCGTCTTACGCGCAGCCCTTTACCGTCGCGCTGTCGCCTGTGCCTGGCTGACCGTGTGCGAACGTCAGCACCGCTACCCGCATCTCACCCTTGAATCACTGGAGGCGGCCATCGCCGCTGAGCTGGAAGGCTTTTATCTGCGCCAGCACGGTGAGGAAAAAGGGCGCCAGATAGCCTGTGCCCTGCTGGAAGATTTAATGGAATCCGGCCCCCTGAAGGCCGCGCCGTCGCTGTCCTTTCTCGGGCTGGTTGTGATGGATGAACTCTGTGCCCGTCACATAAAAGCGCCGGTACTGCACTGAAGGAGAACAACACCATGAAAATGAACGTAACCGCCACCGTCAGCCATGCGCTCGGCCACTGGCCGCGTATTCTCCCGGCGCTGGGGATTCAGGTGCTGAAAAACCGTCATCAGCCCTGTCCGGTCTGTGGCGGGAGTGACCGCTTCCGTTTTGATGACAGGGAGGGGCGCGGCACCTGGTACTGCAATCAGTGTGGTGCCGGTGACGGCCTGAAACTGGTTGAAAAGGTGTTTGGTGTTTCCCCGTCCGACGCGGCCGCAAAGGTGGCTGCCGTGACCGGCAGTCTGCCCCCGGCTGACCTGGCAGTGACGGCCGCCGCCGTTGCTGAAACAGACGCTGCCCGGAAGAACGCCGCCGCACTGGCACAAACCCTGATGGCAAAAACCCGTCCCGGAACCGGTAACGCCTACCTGACCCGCAAGGGCTTTCCCGGCCGGGAATGCCGGATGCTGACCGGCACACACAGAGCCGGTGGCGTGAGCTGGCGCGCCGGTGACCTTGTGGTGCCACTGTATGACGACAGCGGCGAACTGGTTAACCTTCAGTTAATCAGTGCTGACGGCCGTAAGCGCACCCTGAAAGGCGGACAGGTCAGGGGCACCTGTCACATCCTTGAAGGACAGAATCAGGCCGGAAAACGTCTGTGGATAGCGGAGGGATACGCGACCGCACTTACCGTACATCACCTGACCGGTGAAACGGTGATGGTGGCGCTTTCTTCCGTGAACCTCCTTTCTCTGGCCAGCCTTGCCCGGCAGAAGCATCCGGCCTGTCAGATTGTCCTTGCCGCAGACCGTGACCTCAGCGGTGACGGCCAGACAAAAGCCGCCGCAGCCGCAGATGCGTGTGAAGGTGTTGTTGCCCTGCCGCCGGTCTTCGGTGACTGGAATGATGCCTTCACGCAGTGCGGCGGGGAAGCCACCCGTAAGGCCATTTATGATGCCATCCGGCCACCGGCTGAAAGCCCGTTCGACACCATGAGCGAAGCGGAGTTTTCCGCCATGAGTACCAGCGAAAAGGCCATGCGTATCTATGAGCATTACGGCGAGGCGCTCGCGGTCGATGCCAACGGCCAGCTTCTGTCCCGTTATGAAAATGGTGTCTGGAAGGTGCTGCCGCCACAGGACTTTTCCCGGGATGTGGCCGGGCTGTTTCAGCGTCTGCGCGCGCCGTTCTCCTCCGGGAAGGTGGCCTCCGTGGTGGACACCCTGAAGCTGATTATTCCGCAGCAGGAAGCCCCCTCCCGCCGCCTGATTGGCTTTCGTAACGGCGTGCTCGACACGCAGAACGGCACGTTCCACCCGCACAGTCCGTCACACTGGATGCGTACCCTGTGTGATGTGGATTTCACCCCGCCGGTGGACGGTGAAACGCTGGAAACCCACGCCCCCGCGTTCTGGCGCTGGCTTGACCGTGCCGCCGGTGGCCGTGCGGAAAAACGCGACGTGATTCTGGCCGCACTGTTTATGGTGCTGGCAAACCGCTATGACTGGCAGCTCTTTCTGGAGGTGACCGGTCCCGGCGGCAGCGGCAAAAGTATCATGGCCGAAATCGCCACCCTGCTGGCCGGGGAGGATAACGCCACGTCGGCCACCATTGAGACGCTGGAATCCCCGCGTGAACGTGCCGCGTTAACTGGCTTCTCACTGATACGCCTGCCGGACCAGGAAAAATGGAGCGGCGACGGTGCCGGACTCAAGGCCATCACCGGCGGCGATGCGGTGTCCGTGGACCCGAAATACCGGGATGCGTACTCCACGCATATCCCGGCGGTGATTCTGGCCGTGAACAATAACCCGATGCGCTTCACCGACCGCAGCGGCGGCGTGTCACGCCGGCGGGTGATTATTCACTTCCCGGAACAGATAGCCCCGCAGGAGCGCGACCCGCAACTTAAGGACAAAATCACCCGCGAGCTGGCGGTCATCGTGCGTCACCTGATGCAGAAGTTCAGCGACCCGATGCTCGCCCGGTCACTGCTTCAGTCCCAGCAGAACTCAGACGAGGCACTGAACATCAAACGGGATGCCGACCCGACGTTTGATTTTATCGGCTATCTGGAAACCCTGCCGCAGACCAGCGGCATGTATATGGGGAACGCCAGTATCATCCCGCGCAATTACCGTAAATACCTCTATCACGCCTATCTGGCCTACATGGAAGCAAACGGCTACCGGAATGTACTCAGTCTGAAAATGTTCGGACTGGGGCTGCCGGTGATGCTGAAGGAATACGGGCTGAATTACGAGAAGCGCCATACCAAACAGGGGATACAGACCAACCTGACGCTGAAAGAGGAAAGCTACGGCGACTGGCTGCCAAAATGTGACGACCCTGCAACAACCTGACCCTCATGACTCATCTGACCGGCATCTGCCGGTCTTTTTTCATCCCTGAATCCCCCGAAGGTGAACAATCCACTGTTCACCCTTCACCGTATATTCACCCGTTATCACACTGAAATTAAAAGAGAAAAACGAAAGGTGAACAGTGTGAACAATCAAATCAAAAAAAACTTTTTTTCTTCCTGTGTGATTTTCAGCACGGGAAATTAATCCCCTGCACAAGTCACACCGGCAGAATGCCGGAGGTGAAGAATCGAATGTTCACCCTTCACCCATTATTCACCACCTATCACTCTGAAATAAAAGGAGAAAACAGAAAGGTGAACAGTGTGAACAGTTCTTTCGAAAAAAAATTTTTTTCCTGTACGATATAGCATCAATCCAAGTAAAAATGCGCTTTCATTTCACATTAACTTACAGCCATTGGTATACGATTAGGTATACGCACAAAAAATGAATTAAACAAAATCATTAAAAATCAAAGCAATACAATATTTATTCAAACTCCGCCAGCTCCACCAAATAAATCAAGGGGTTACGTGAAAGCGTAGCCCCTTTTTCTTTGGTTGTAGCGGCAAAATGACGACGGATTTAACGACCCCGTATTACTCTTCTGTTTTACAATCACAGTCTTCCTTCTCCTTTTTCAATAGAGAGAAAACCATCGCCAATGTAACAAATATCTGGCTGTATTCTCTGTGCCCCGTACTGAATTGCATTAATACATTCCTGACTTAAATCCGAATTTTTTAGCCCATTGAAGGTACTCACCAAACCAAATGTTAACTATTTGTTGTTTTCGATCACAATAAGAAAACAATATGTCACTTTTGTGCGCATTTTTCAGAAATGTAGATATTTTTAGATTATGGCTACGAAATGAGCATCGCCATGTCACCCTACATCTCATAAGAGGATCGCTTCTGATGAATGCACTGACCGCCGTACACACAAACGCTGTCGATTCAGGCCAGGACTATAGCGGATTCACCCTCACCCCGTCGGCGCAATCCCCGCGTCTTCTGGAACTCACCTTCACCGAACAGACGACCAAACAGTTCCTCGAACAGGTTGCCGAATGGCCCGTGCAGGCGCTGGAGTACAAATCTTTCCTGCGTTTCCGTGTGGGCAAAATTCTTGACGACTTGTGTGCAAATCAGCTGCAACCACTGCTGTTGAAGACGCTACTAAACCGTGCTGAAGGTGCACTGCTAATCAACGCCGTGGGTGTCGATGATGTGAAGCAGGCGGACGAGATGGTGAAGCTGGCAACGGCGGTGGCGCATCTGATTGGTCGTTCCAATTTCGATGCCATGAGCGGTCAGTATTACGCGCGTTTTGTGGTGAAAAATGTCGATAACTCAGACAGCTATCTGCGTCAACCACACCGTGTGATGGAACTGCACAACGACGGCACCTACGTCGAAGAGATCACCGACTACGTGCTGATGATGAAAATCGATGAACAAAACATGCAGGGCGGAAACTCGCTGCTGCTGCATCTCGATGACTGGGAACATCTGGACCACTATTTCCGCCATCCGCTGGCGCGTCGCCCAATGCGTTTTGCCGCGCCGCCGAGCAAAAATGTCAGTAAAGATGTATTCCATCCGGTGTTCGATGTCGATCAGCAGGGTCGCCCGGTGATGCGCTATATCGACCAGTTCGTCCAGCCGAAAGACTTCGAAGAAGGCGTGTGGTTGAGCGAGCTTTCCGATGCCATTGAAACCAGCAAAGGCATTCTTTCTGTCCCCGTTCCCGTTGGCAAATTTCTGTTGATTAACAACCTGTTCTGGTTGCACGGTCGCGACCGATTTACTCCGCACCCGGATCTGCGCCGTGAACTGATGCGTCAGCGTGGCTACTTCGCTTACGCCACTCACCACTACCAGACGCATCAGTAAGCGCAAAGGAATTGAGCGGATGTATGATTTTGTGATTATTGGCGGCGGCATCATCGGCATGTCGACCGCCATGCAACTGATTGATGTCTATCCGGATACCCGCATTGCGTTGCTGGAAAAAGAGTCCGGTCCGGCCTGTCATCAAACGGGCCACAACAGCGGCGTGATCCATGCCGGGGTTTATTACACACCCGGTAGCCTGAAGGCACAGTTTTGCCTGGCTGGGAACCGCGCCACCAAAGCCTTTTGCGATCAAAACGGCATTCGCTATGACAACTGCGGCAAGATGCTGGTCGCCACATCCGCACTCGAAATGGAGCGGATGCGCGCGTTATGGGAACGCACAGCGGCGAACGGGATTGAACGCGAGTGGTTAAACGCCGACGAGCTGCGCGAGCGTGAACCGAATATCACCGGGCTCGGCGGTATTTTTGTGCCGTCCAGCGGCATTGTCAGCTACCGCGACGTCACGGCAGCGATGGCAAAAATCTTCCAGGCCAGAGGCGGCGAGATTATTTATAACGCCGAAGTTAGCGGCCTCAGTGAGCATAAAAACGGCGTGGTTGTCCGCACCCGTCAGGGCGGCGAGTATGAAGCGTCGACGCTGATTAGCTGTTCTGGTCTGATGGCTGACCGGCTGGTGAAAATGCTCGGCCTCGAACCGGGCTTTATCATCTGCCCGTTCCGTGGCGAGTATTTCCGCCTTGCGCCGGAGCATAACCAGATTGTTAACCACCTGATTTACCCCATTCCCGACCCGGCAATGCCATTTTTAGGCGTTCATCTCACCCGGATGATCGACGGCAGCGTCACCGTCGGGCCAAACGCGGTGCTGGCTTTTAAACGCGAGGGTTATCGCAAGCGCGACTTCTCATTTAGCGACACGCTGGAGATTTTGGGCTCCCCGGGGATTCGCCGGGTACTGCAAAACCATCTACGCTCAGGACTGGGCGAGATGAAAAACTCGCTGTGCAAAAGCGGCTATCTGCGGCTGGTGCAAAAGTATTGTCCCCGGCTTTCGTTAAGCGATCTCCAGCCCTGGCCCGCCGGTGTGCGGGCGCAGGCGGTATCGCCGGACGGTAAGCTGATTGACGATTTTCTGTTTGTCACCACCCCGCGCACGATCCACACCTGCAATGCGCCCTCCCCGGCAGCGACATCAGCAATTCCTATTGGTGCGCATATTGTCAGCAAGGTACAAACGCTGTTGGCAAGCCAGAGTAACCCCGGACGCACGCTGCGAGCGGCACGTAGTGTGGATGCCTTACACGCCGCATTTAATCAATAACCTTTGAAAACAGGATGTAGCGATGAAACTTAACGACAGTAACTTATTCCGCCAGCAGGCGTTGATTAACGGGGAATGGCTGGACGCCAACAATGGCGAGGTCATCGACGTCACTAATCCGGCGAACGGCGACAAACTGGGTAGCGTGCCGAAAATGGGCGCTGATGAAACCCGCGCAGCTATCGACGCCGCCAACCGCGCCCTGCCCGCCTGGCGTGCGCTCACCGCCAAAGAACGCGCCAATATTATGCGTAACTGGTTCAATTTGATGATGGAGCATCAGGACGATTTAGCGCGCCTGATGACCCTCGAACAGGGTAAACCGCTGGCTGAAGCGAAAGGCGAAATCAGCTACGCCGCCTCCTTTATTGAGTGGTTTGCCGAAGAAGGTAAACGCATTTATGGCGACACCATTCCCGGTCATCAGGCCGATAAACGCCTGATTGTTATCAAGCAGCCGATTGGCGTCACCGCAGCTATCACGCCGTGGAACTTCCCGGCGGCGATGATTACCCGCAAAGCCGGTCCGGCGCTGGCGGCAGGCTGCACGATGGTGCTGAAGCCCGCCAGTCAGACGCCGTTCTCTGCGCTGGCGCTGGCGGAGCTGGCGATCCGCGCGGGCGTTCCAGCTGGCGTATTTAACGTCGTCACTGGCTCGGCGGGAGCGGTCGGTAACGAACTGACCAGCAATCCGCTGGTGCGCAAGCTGTCGTTTACCGGCTCGACCGAAATTGGCCGCCAGTTGATGGAACAGTGCGCAAAAGACATCAAAAAAGTGTCGCTGGAGCTGGGCGGCAACGCACCGTTTATCGTCTTTGACGATGCCGATCTCGACAAAGCCGTGGAAGGCGCGCTGGCCTCAAAATTCCGCAACGCCGGGCAAACCTGCGTCTGCGCCAACCGTCTGTATGTGCAGGACGGCGTATATGACTGCTTTGCTGAAAAATTGCAGCAGGCGGTGAGCAAACTGCACATCGGCGACGGGCTGGATAAAGGCGTCACCATCGGGCCGCTGATCGATGAAAAAGCGGTAGCAAAAGTGGAAGAGCATATTGCTGATGCGCTGGCGAAAGGCGCGCGCGTGGTTTGCGGCGGTAAAGCGCACGAACGCGGCGGCAACTTCTTCCAGCCGACCATCCTGGTGGACGTGCCGGCCAACGCCAAAGTGTCGAAAGAAGAGACGTTCGGCCCCCTCGCCCCGCTGTTCCGCTTTAAAGATGAAGCCGATGTGATTGCGCAGGCCAATGACACCGAGTTTGGTCTTGCCGCCTATTTCTACGCCCGTGATTTAAGCCGCGTCTTCCGCGTCGGCGAGGCGCTGGAGTACGGCATCGTCGGCATCAATACCGGCATTATTTCCAATGAAGTGGCCCCGTTCGGCGGTATCAAAGCCTCGGGACTGGGTCGTGAAGGTTCGAAGTATGGCATCGAAGATTACTTAGAAATCAAATATATGTGCATCGGTCTTTAACTGGAGAACGCGAATGAGCAGCAATAAAGAGTTAATGCAGCGCCGCAGTCAGGCAGTTCCTCGTGGCGTTGGGCAGATCCACCCAATTTTCGCTGACCGCGCGGAAAACTGCCGGGTGTGGGACGTTGAAGGCCGTGAGTATCTTGATTTCGCGGGCGGGATTGCGGTGCTCAATACCGGGCACCTGCATCCGAAAGTGGTTGTGGCAGTAGAAGCGCAACTGAAAAAACTGTCACACACCTGCTTCCAGGTGCTGGCTTACGAGCCGTATCTGGAGCTGTGCGAAATAATGAATCAGAAGGTGCCGGGCGATTTTGCCAAGAAAACGCTGCTGGTTACGACCGGTTCCGAAGCGGTGGAAAACGCGGTGAAAATCGCCCGCGCCGCCACCAAACGTAGCGGCACCATCGCTTTTAGCGGCGCGTATCACGGGCGCACGCATTACACGCTGGCGCTGACCGGCAAGGTGAATCCGTACTCTGCGGGCATGGGGCTGATGCCGGGCCATGTTTATCGCGCGCTTTATCCTTGCCCGCTGCACGACATAAGCGAGGATGACGCTATCGCCAGTATCCACCGAATTTTTAAAAATGACGCTGCGCCGGAAGATATCGCTGCCATCGTGATTGAGCCGGTTCAGGGCGAAGGCGGTTTCTACGCCGCGACGCCAGCCTTTATGCAACGTTTACGCGCACTGTGTGACGAGCACGGAATCATGCTGATTGCCGATGAAGTGCAGAGCGGCGCGGGGCGTACCGGTACGCTGTTTGCGATGGAGCAGATGGGCGTGGCACCGGATCTCACCACCTTTGCGAAATCGATCGCGGGCGGCTTCCCGCTGGCGGGCGTCACCGGGCGCGCTGAAGTGATGGACGCTGTCGCACCGGGCGGCCTGGGCGGCACCTATGCGGGTAACCCGATTGCCTGCGTGGCGGCGCTGGAAGTGTTGAAGGTGTTCGAGCAGGAAAATCTGCTGCAAAAAGCCAACGACCTGGGACAAAAACTGAAAGACGGATTGTTGGCGATCGCCGAAAAACACCCGGAGATCGGCGATGTGCGCGGGCTGGGGGCGATGATCGCCATCGAGCTGTTTGAAGATGGCGATCACAGTAAACCGGACGCCAGACTCACCGCCGAGATCGTGGCGCGCGCCCGCGACAAAGGCCTGATTCTTCTCTCCTGCGGCCCGTATTACAACGTGCTGCGCATCCTTGTGCCGCTCACCATTGAAGATGCTCAGATTCGTCAGGGTCTGGAGATCATCGCTCAGTGTTTTGATGAGGCGAAGCAATAGCACCGCACCCATGCCGGAGGCGACGCTGCGCGTCTTGTCCGGCCCACGGGAATCCAGGTCGGATAAGGCGTTTACGTCGCATCCGACAATCCGTACGTGAACAGGAATAAATCTATGTCGGCCGGATAAGGCGGAGCCGCTCTCCGGCAAAAAGAATTAATAACAATTAAACGCGTGACCCGACGCGGGAAATGTCGGGGCGCTCTCCCAAGTGACACACTTTCGAGAGGATTCAGGATGGGGCAATCATCGCAACCACATGAGCTAGGCGGCGGGCTGAAATCACGCCACGTCACCATGTTGTCTATTGCCGGTGTTATCGGCGCAAGTCTGTTTGTCGGTTCAAGCGTCGCCATTGCCGAAGCGGGCCCGGCGGTATTACTGGCCTATCTGTTCGCCGGATTACTGGTGGTTATGATTATGCGGATGCTGGCGGAAATGGCGGTTGCCACGCCCGACACCGGTTCGTTTTCCACCTATGCCGACAAAGCCATTGGCCGCTGGGCGGGCTATACCATCGGCTGGCTGTACTGGTGGTTTTGGGTACTGGTCATTCCGCTGGAAGCCAACATCGCCGCCATGATCCTGCACTCGTGGGTTCCCGGCATTCCCATCTGGTTATTTTCTCTGGTCATCACCCTCGCCTTAACCGGCAGTAATTTATTAAGCGTTAAAAACTACGGTGAATTTGAATTCTGGCTGGCGATATGCAAAGTGATTGCCATTCTGGCGTTTATTTTCCTTGGAGCTGTAGCAATTAGCGGTTTTTACCCTTATGCCGAAGTGAGCGGTATTTCAAGATTGTGGGATAGCGGCGGCTTTATGCCGAACGGTTTTGGCGCAGTTTTAAGCGCGATGCTGATCACCATGTTCTCGTTTATGGGCGCGGAAATTGTCACCATTGCGGCAGCAGAATCCGACACGCCGGATAAACATATTGTCCGCGCCACCAACTCGGTTATCTGGCGTATCTCCATTTTCTATTTGTGTTCTATTTTTGTCGTCGTGGCACTCATACCGTGGAATATACCAGGACTGAAAACCGTGGGTTCCTACCGTTCCGTGCTGGAGCTGCTGAATATTCCACATGCAAAATTCATTATGGATTGCGTTATTTTGCTGTCGGTAACCAGCTGCCTGAACTCGGCGCTGTATACCGCGTCAAGGATGCTCTACTCCTTAAGCCGTCGCGGGGATGCGCCAGCGGTAATGGGCAAAATCAACCGTAGCAAAACCCCGTATGTGGCGGTATTACTCTCGACCGGCGCGGCGTTTTTAACGGTGGTAGTGAACTATTACGCGCCCGCCAAAGTGTTTAAATTCCTGATCGACAGCTCCGGTGCTATTGCCCTGCTGGTTTATTTAGTCATCGCCGTTTCGCAATTACGGATGCGTAAAATCCTGCTGGCGGAAGGCGGCGAAATTCGCCTGCGCATGTGGCTTTATCCGTGGCTCACCTGGCTGGTGATTGGCTTTATTACCTTTGTATTGGTGGTGATGTTATTCCGCCCGGCGCAACAACTCGAGGTAATTTCCACCGGCTTATTAGCGATAGGGATTATCTGTACCGTGCCAATTATGGCACGCTGGAAAAAGCTGATATTGTGGCAAAAAACACCCGTTCATAATACGCGCTGATAATGTTCAGGAGTCACACCATGACCATTACGTCTCTGGATGGCTACCGCTGGTTGAAAAACGATATTATTCGCGGCAATTTTCAGCCGGATGAAAAATTACGGATGAGTTCGCTAACGTCGCGTTATGCACTCGGCGTCGGGCCGTTGCGGGAAGCCCTTTCGCAACTGGTGGCGGAACGACTGGTCACGGTGGTGAATCAAAAAGGGTATCGGGTGGCGTCTATGTCAGAGCAAGAACTACTCGATATTTTCGACGCCCGCGCCAATATGGAAGCGATGCTGGTGAGTCTGGCAATTGCCCGTGGCAGCGATGAGTGGGAGGCTGACGTTCTCGCGAAGGCACACTTGCTCGGTAAACTTGAAGCCTCTGACGCCAGCGAGAAAATGCTTGATGAGTGGGATCAGCGCCATCAGGCATTTCATACTGCGATTGTGGCGGGCTGCGGTTCCCACTATTTACTGCAAATGCGCGAGCGTTTGTTTGATCTGGCGGCGCGCTATCGGTTCATCTGGCTGCGGCAAACGGTGCTTTCTGTAGAAATGCTGGAAGATAAACACGATCAGCACCAGACCCTGACTGCGGCGGTGCTGGCGCGAGATACGGCGCGCGCCAGTGAGTTAATGCGCCAGCATTTACTGACGCCAATTCCGATTATCCAGCAGGCGATGGCTGGCAATTAACTACTCTTCAGGAATACGCAACACCTGCCCCGGATAAATTTTATCCGGGCTTTTCAGCATCGGTTTATTCGCTTCGAAGATTTTATTGTAGAGATTGGCGTTACCGTAGACCTGTTTGGAAATGGCACTCAGGGTGTCGCCAGACTTAACAGTATAAAACTGGCTGGCAGTGGCTGGCGTCGCCGTTTTTACCTGATCATCAACACTGGCAATACCGGAAATATTCCCCACTGCAACAAGGATTTTTTCCTTCGCTTCCTGACTTAAGCCGTCACCTGTAACCGTCGCTTTACCATCGACAATCTGAATATTCACTTTATCGGCATCAGGTATACCGGTTTTGTTCAGATGTTCCTGCACCTTCTTCGCCTGATCGTCTTTATCATGCTGACCAGTAACCGCGTCCCAGAGCTTTTCTCCGGCATCTTTCACAAAATTGAACAGACCCATAATTACCTCATTCGTTAACGGAAACACTCAGAAAGTGTAGCAGAGGAACGCGGCGCGTTAACGCCGCAGGATGAGCACAGGATCAATCGCGGGTTTGCACCCAGAAAGCGTGAATTAAACCAGGGATATAGCCAAGAAGTGTCAGCAAAATATTAATAATAAATGCCCAACCAAATCCTTTCCCCAGCAGCACGCCGAGCGGTGGCAAAATGATGGTGATGACGATTCTCCAGAACCCCATATTTCCTCCCTATAAGAAAATTAATCATTGTTTAAAAAGAGATTTTATCTCTTAAGCATAGTAATTTTAGCGGAGTCTGCCCGTTTCAGCCTATGCTTTTACCCTCATTTACGCTGCTGACGCTGGTATACGTTGCATTTTTAGTTTAGAGTTTACTTAATTTAGAAAACACTTAAATAAATATGACTGAACTAGCCCAACTACAGGCCAGCGCCGAACAGGCTGCGGCCTTACTGAAAGCAATGAGTCACCCCAAACGGTTGCTGATTCTGTGCATGATTTGCGGTTCCCCCGGCACCAGCGCCGGTGAACTGGCGCGTATTACCGGACTGAGTGCCTCTGCAACGTCACAGCATCTGGCACGGATGCGTGACGAAGGGATTATCGACAGCCAACGGGATGCCCAACGCATTCTTTATTTCATTAAAAATGAGGCGGTAAATGCCATTATCGCCACCCTAAAAAATGTCTATTGTCCGTAAGGAGTAGCAATGGCTTTAACAACAATTTCACCGCATGATGCACAAGAATTAATCTCACGCGGTGCAAAGTTAATCGATATTCGCGATGCCGATGAATATCTTCGTGAACATATTCCTGAAGCGGATCTGGCACCATTATCCGTGCTGGAACAGGCTGGTCTTCCGGAAAAATTACGTAGAGAACAAATTATATTCCACTGTCAGGCTGGAAAACGCACCAGTAATAATGCACAAAAATTAGCAGCGATTGCCGCCCCCGCAGAGATATTTTTACTGGAAGGCGGAATTGATAGCTGGAAAAAAGCGGGATTGCCGGTAGCCGAAAATAAATCACAGCCTTTACCATTAATGCGTCAGGTACAGATCACAGCTGGTGGCTTAATATTAATCGGCGTCGTATTGGGTTATGCCGTGAATAGCGCGTTCTTTTTATTAAGCGGCTTTGTCGGTGCGGGATTAATATTTGCGGGTATCAGCGGTTTTTGCGGGATGGCAAGGTTGTTAGATAAGATGCCGTGGAATCAGCGAACGTAAGAAGCGACGCCGGACGCGCCATAGTGGCGGCATCCGGCAGCAGTCATTAGATCAGGAAATCGTCGAGAGATTTACCTTCAGCCAGTGCCTGAGCGATCGGTTTCGGTGTACGACCCTGACCGGTCCAGGTTTTGACTTCACCATTAAAATCGGTGAATTGATATTTCGCCGGACGCGGCTGGCGTTTTTTACCTGCACGCGGTGCCGCAGAATTATTACCGAATAACTCTTCCGGGTTAATTCCGTCAGCCTTCATCAGCTCCAGCCAGGTGCTAATTTTCTCCTGGCGCTCTGCCAGTTCACGCTGCTGCTGTTCTTCTTCTTCACGTCTTTCTTTAGTGACAACCCTGAATTTTTCGAGCATTTCTTCAAGAACGTCAATGGAGAATTCGCGAGCCATCGCACGGAGGGTGCGAATGTTATTTAAACTTTGTAACATTACGGACATAATAAAGAAAACCTTTTAACGCCAAAACAAAAAAAGTATTTCGTCGCGTAGTGTAAGCGATCACTTATTATATTTCCACAAAATTTAATCTATTTACAGTCGCGTGCGATATTATTTCAACCGTTATTTCCAGACAAATTAATAATTATTTTCAGTTTATATATTAGCCATTTGGCTTATCATTCCAGACATTTGCGAATAATCGGGTGCTCTCTGCGCCATCATCACCGAATGTAGATTAAAGACAAGTGAATAAAAATGCACAAACAAAGAATAAAACAAATTTTCAGCAACTGAAATTTTATGCTGACATTAGTGGCTTCAGGTCATTAAAAATGCTAAATGAGCTCACCCCCCTACTTAAGCCGGATTGTCTACGCTTTATAGCGTTAACATCTCTTAACCGCCCCACCAGCACAGTTCAAAATAACCACGTAATGATATGATTTTAAATAAAATTATTCATGAAGGCATTTAAAAATCCATAATGTATAAAAAATACGCCATTGCGGAAGATTTTATCTACAAAAACAAAATAAATAAAAATTTTTCACTAATTGATTACTGGCAACCAGCAATATACGCTATGCAAAAATGAAACAGGCAGTCTAAAGCACTGCTTCCATTTCCATTCATATCCGATTTCGCTTTTATTAAGGAGCATTCACATGTTCTCACCGCAGTCACGCTTGCGTCATGCAGTTGCAGACACGTTCGCGATGGTTGTTTATTGTACTGTCGTGAACATGTGTATTGAAGTTTTCCTCTCCGGGATGAGCTTCGAACAGTCTTTTTATTCCAGGCTGGTGGCCGTTCCGGTGAATATCTTAATTGCATGGCCATATGGCATGTACCGCGATCTGTTTATGCGCGCGGCACGCAAAGTTAGCCACTCTGGTTGGACAAAAAATCTGGCTGATATTCTGGCTTATGTGACGTTCCAGTCACCGGTGTATATGGCGATCTTATTAGTGGTAGGCGCAGACTGGCACCAGATTATGGCTGCGGTCAGTTCAAACATCGTTGTTTCGATGCTGATGGGGGCGGTCTATGGCTACTTCCTTGATTACTGTCGCCGCTTGTTCAAAGTGAGCAGCTACCAGCAGGTAAAAGCCTGACCCTTCTTTTCGCGACTGGCACCGCCAGTCGCGTCTTTAACTGGCTTCGCCAAATAAACCATGCAAATAACGTTCAAGCGCAACACGCGAACTAAAGCCATGCGGGATACCGTAATGCTCATGACGTTCACCCGCTAAATAGAGCGGAAATTGCTGGTAATGATCGCAAGTTTTAATATCGGAAGCAGGTTCAGCCAGTGTGGAACTACGTTCTTTTAATGTTGGATGAATTATCAGTGCGGTACGTCCCATTCTCGCTTCGCGGTTAACATAGACATAATGTTCCCCACGGCGGTAACCGTATGCTTTCTGGGTTACTACATCGACAGTAAAACCGACTTTCTCAAGTACGCGCGCCACCTCGTCTGGTCGTAAATACATATTTTATCCTCGTTATTATCTACTGCGCGCCTACCTTACCTGATTGCGCATTCCCAACGCTTTCAGAAAAGTCCATAAAGCCGCGATGAATCTCTGTTAAGAAAATTATGGTCTACACTGAAAATTACATCGAATTCTAATGGGGGATCATATGTTTAACAGACCGAACCGCAACGACGTCGATGATGGCGTGCAGGATATTCAGAATGATGTCAATCAATTAGCCGACAGTCTCGAATCTGTATTGAAGTCCTGGGGCAGCGACGCAAAAGGTGAAGCCGAAGCCGCACGCAGTAAAGCTCAGGCTCTACTGAAAGAAACCAGAGCGCGGATGCATGGTCGTACTCGCGTCCAGCAAGCCGCGCGCGATGCAGTTGGCTGCGCAGATTCTTTTGTTCGTGAAAGACCCTGGTGTAGCGTGGGTACAGCAGCTGCGGTAGGTATTTTTATCGGCGCGCTGTTAAGCATACGCAAATCGTAATGCAACAATGATAATAAATACGCGTCTTTGACCCCGAAGCCTGACTTCGGGGTTTTTAACTTAAGGCACCGCGTAATTGTTGTGCCACCTGCTGCGCCATGCTTTCGCTAACGATATTGGTAAACGAGAGAAGCAATCCTCCTTCCCCACTTGAGCAGATACGCCAGTCGCTAAGTGCTTGTACCGCAAGGCCAGCAGCATTGGCTTTACGCGCGTGGACAATATCGTCGCCCACCATGCTGATAACCATCTGGATGCCCCCTTTTTGTGGCACAACCTGGAATCCTTGTTGCGTAAGCGCCTGCTCAATCCACTGCCTACGCTGAGCATAGTGCTGACGCATTTTCTTCAGATGCCGCCAGAAATGCCCCTCGTGAAGAAAGTCTGCCAGTGTGTTCTGCCATAGAACAGGCACTGCACATGGCTCCCGTGACGCCTGTTGGCGGAATTGTGCAATCTGCTCCACCGGCACCACCAGCCACGCACAGCGCAATGCAGGAAATAGCGATTTGCTGAATGTTCCGGCATAAATCACCCGCTGCGGCGCGTCGAGGCTTTTCAGTGCCGGTAATGGCTTACCGTGATAACGGAATTCACTGTCGTAATCGTCTTCAATAATCCACGCCTGCGCACGCTCTGCCCACGCCAACACCTGATGCCTGCGCGCCAGAGAGAGCGCAACACCGAGCGGGCTTTGATGCGCAGGAGTTATCAGAGCAAAACGTGCATCAGGATAATTTTGCATTCCGCTTGCGACATCCAGTCCGTTGTCATCAACAGGCACAGGTAAAATTTCCACACCGTGGCGAGTAACAATCGGGCGAATCAGCGGAAAACCAGGATCTTCCATCCACATCCCGTCTCCCGGTTTCGCCAGCGCGTACAGAATTAAGGCCATTGAGGCTGCATAACCGTGAGTGATAAAGATCTGTTCTGGCTGGCATTCAATCCCGCGTGAGACGCGTAAATAATCAACAATTGCCTCGCGCAACACCACTTCACCACAGACATCGCCTAACGCCAAATCAAAGCGCGTCTGGGTACGAAGGCGACGCCCCATCACCCGCGCCCACAGCTCACGCGGAAAGAGATCGAGTGCGGGTAATCCCATCTGGAATGGCAGCGGTTGCTGGCTTTCACCGGCAAAGGCAAGCACATCCACAGCGGATTGTTGGGGATGTATCTGCTCACTGACAAAGGTGCCTGCCTGCCCTCGTCGAACCAGCCATCCCTGCGCCACCAGCTCAGCATAAGCATTTTCGACAGTGGATCGGGACACGCCCAGCTCCTGTGACCAGGTACGACTGGAAGGTAGCCTTGCGCCGGGTTTCAGTTCCCCTTGCTCAATAGCCGTTTTTAACTGACGTGCGATATCCTGATAGCGTGGCATATGGTCTGCTTTTTTAGGTAATTTATGGCTCTCTTTAGCAGTCCATTATAGTGCTACATTGCGGGCGTTAATAAGAGGAGAAACTGTATGACTACATTACGTCAGCCTTACTACGAACTTAGCCCGGCAGTGTATAGCGCGCTGGTGCAGGCCAAAACGGCGCTGGAAAATAGTGCGCTGGATACCACACTGATGGAGTTAGTTTATTTGCGCGTCTCGCAAATCAACGGCTGCGCATTTTGTCTGGAGATGCACAGTAAAGCATTACGTAAATCCGGTGTGCCACAGCACAAGCTGGACGCTCTTGCAGGCTGGCGGGTGAGCCATCATTTTGACGATCGCGAGCGGGCGGCGCTGGCATGGGCGGAATCGGTGACCGATATTGCCCGAACCCATGCAGAAGACGACGTTTATCAACCTCTGCTTGAACATTTCAACGCAGCAGAGATCAGCGACCTGACTTTTGCCATCGGACTGATGAATTGCTTTAACCGCCTGGCCGTTTCCATGCGGATGTAATTTCCTGATGCCGGGTAATCACCCGGCTATAGAACACAAAACCCCCTACCCCGTTGAGCCACTCAACGGTGGTGAGTTTTATCGAAATTTCCCATATCTTGTATGGTTGAATCTTTTTTCAACTACATCTAGTATCCCTGTATCAACAGAGAGACAACCCGACGCGTATCATCGCGCCGTATCTTCATTTTAAACGGAAATACGAATCATGCGCATTACTATTTACACTCGTAACGATTGCGTTCAGTGCCACGCCACCAAACGGGCGATGGAAAACCGGGGCTTTGATTTTGAAATGATTAATGTCGATCGCGTTCCTGAAGCGGCGGAAGCGTTGCGTGCTCAGGGCTTTCGTCAGCTGCCGGTTGTGATTGCAGGCGATCTTAGCTGGTCTGGTTTTCGCCCGGACATGATCAATCGTCTGCATCCAGCGCCACACGCGGCCAGTGCATGAGCCAGCTCGTCTACTTCTCCAGCAGCTCCGAAAATACGCAGCGTTTTATCGAACGTTTAGGGCTACCCACCGTGCGCATTCCACTCAATGAGCGGGAACGGATCCAGGTAGACGAGCCTTACATCCTGATCGTGCCCTCTTACGGCGGTGGCGGTACGGCTGGCGCTGTGCCACGACAGGTGATTCGCTTTTTAAACGACGAGCATAACCGGGCGTTGCTTCGCGGCGTTATTGCTTCGGGCAATCGCAACTTTGGTGAGGCGTATGGTCGCGCCGGAGATGTAATTGCCCGGAAATGCGGTGTGCCGTGGCTGTACCGCTTTGAACTCATGGGTACGCAAAGCGATATCGAAAACGTTCGTAAAGGAGTAACCGAATTTTGGCAACGACAACCGCAGAATGCCTGACGCAGGAAACGATGGATTACCACGCTCTGAATGCGATGCTTAACCTTTACGATAGCGCAGGCCGCATTCAGTTCGATAAAGACAGCCAGGCCGTTGACGCCTTTATAGCGACGCATGTGCGTCCGAACAGTGTGACCTTCAGTAGCCAGCAGCAGCGCCTGAACTGGCTGATCAACGAAGGTTACTATGATGAAAGCGTCCTTAATCGCTACTCTCGCGACTTTGTCATTACGCTGTTTGCCCACGCGCACGCCAGCGGTTTTCGTTTCCAGACATTCCTCGGGGCATGGAAGTTTTACACCAGCTATACGTTGAAGACATTCGATGGCAAGCGTTATCTGGAAGATTTTGCCGATCGAGTAACGATGGTGGCGCTGACACTGGCACAAGGCGATGAAACACTGGCGACGCAACTGACTGATGAGATGCTGTCTGGACGTTTTCAGCCTGCCACGCCAACATTCCTCAACTGCGGTAAACAGCAGCGCGGCGAACTGGTTTCCTGTTTTCTGCTGCGTATTGAAGACAATATGGAGTCGATTGGTCGGGCGGTAAATTCCGCACTGCAACTGTCAAAACGCGGCGGCGGTGTGGCTTTTTTGCTGTCGAATCTGCGGGAAGCGGGCGCGCCAATTAAACGTATTGAAAATCAATCTTCTGGCGTGATTCCGGTGATGAAAATGCTGGAAGACGCATTTTCCTATGCCAATCAGCTCGGCGCTCGTCAGGGAGCTGGGGCTGTATATCTGCACGCGCATCATCCCGATATTCTGCGTTTTCTCGACACGAAACGGGAAAATGCCGACGAGAAAATCCGCATTAAAACGCTGTCGCTGGGCGTGGTGATCCCGGATATCACCTTCCATCTGGCGAAAGAGAATGCGCAGATGGCACTGTTTTCGCCTTATGACGTTGAGCGGGTTTACGGCAAGCCGTTTGCCGATATTGCCATCAGCGAACACTATGACGAACTGGTTGCCGACGAACGCATCCGCAAAAAATATATCAATGCGCGTGATTTCTTCCTGCGGCTGGCGGAGATCCAGTTTGAATCCGGCTATCCCTACATCATGTATGAAGACACGGTTAACCGTGCTAACCCTATTGCCGGACGCATAAATATGAGCAATCTTTGCTCAGAGATTTTGCAGGTTAACAGCGCCTCAGAGTATGACGAGAATCTCGACTATGCGCGCACAGGCCATGATATTTCCTGCAATTTAGGTTCGTTGAATATTGCCCACACCATGGATTCCCCTGACTTTGCCCGCACGATAGAAACAGCCGTGCGCGGTCTGACGGCGGTGTCAGATATGAGTCATATCCGCAGCGTGCCGTCTATTGAGGCCGGAAATGCCGCCTCGCACGCCATCGGGCTGGGGCAGATGAATTTACACGGTTATCTGGCGCGGGAAGGCATCGCCTATGGTTCACCGGAAGCTCTGGATTTCACCAATCTCTATTTCTACACCATCACCTGGCACGCCCTGCGTACTTCAATGTTGCTGGCGCGCGAACGCGGTGAAACCTTTGCCGGGTTCAAACAGTCGCGCTATGCCAGCGGTGAATATTTTAGCCAATATCTGCAAGGTAACTGGCAGCCGAAAACGGCGAAAGTTGGCGAACTGTTTGCCCGTAGCGGTATTACGTTACCTACCCGTGAGATGTGGGCGCAGCTGCGCGACGACGTGATGCGCTATGGCATATACAACCAGAATCTCCAGGCGGTGCCGCCAACCGGTTCTATCTCTTATATCAACCATGCCACGTCGAGTATTCATCCGATTGTGGTGAAAGTAGAGATCCGCAAAGAGGGCAAAACAGGACGCGTTTACTACCCTGCCCCGTTTATGACTAACGAGAATCTGGCGCTGTATCAGGACGCTTACGAAATCGGCGCGGAAAAGATTATCGACACCTACGCCGAAGCGACACGCCATGTCGATCAGGGGCTGTCGCTGACGCTGTTTTTCCCCGATACCGCCACAACCCGCGATATCAACAAAGCGCAGATTTACGCCTGGCGTAAGGGAATCAAAACGCTCTATTACATTCGCCTGCGTCAGATGGCGCTGGAAGGTACTGAAATTGAAGGCTGCGTCTCCTGCACGCTCTAAGAGACTGAAAAACAATTGCAATATATTGAATTTGCAAAATTTTGTAGGCCGGATAAGGCGTTCACGCCGCATCCGGCAGGAACAAAGCGCACATTGCCAAAAATCGGAGTCTGATGAGTCCGGCTTTAAGGAATATCTATGAAACTCTCACGTATCAGCGCCATCAACTGGAACAAGATTACTGATGATAAAGATCTGGAGGTGTGGAATCGCCTGACCAGTAATTTCTGGCTACCGGAAAAAGTGCCGCTGTCGAACGATATCCCCGCCTGGCAGACATTAAGCGCCGTAGAGCAACAACTGACGATGCGTGTTTTTACTGGCCTGACGCTGCTCGACACGCTGCAAAATGTTATCGGCGCACCCTCGCTGATGCCCGATGCGCTCACGCCCCATGAAGAGGCGGTATTATCGAATATCAGCTTTATGGAAGCGGTTCATGCCCGCTCTTACAGCTCGATTTTCTCGACGTTGTGCCAGACAAAAGATGTCGATGCCGCCTACGCCTGGAGTGAAGAAAACGCGCCGTTGCAGCGAAAAGCACAGATTATTCAGCAACATTATCGCGGCGATAATCCGCTGAAAAAGAAAATCGCCAGTGTCTTTCTGGAATCATTTTTGTTCTACTCCGGCTTCTGGCTGCCGATGTATTTTTCCAGTCGCGGTAAGCTGACCAATACCGCAGACCTGATCCGTCTGATTATCCGCGATGAAGCAGTGCACGGTTATTACATCGGTTATAAATATCAGAAAAACCTGGAAAAAACCTCCCAGGCACAACGCGAAGAGTTAAAGAATTTTGCCTTCGATTTGTTGCTGGAACTCTACGACAACGAACTGCAATACACCGATGAGCTGTACGCCGAAACCCCGTGGGCTGACGATGTAAAAGCGTTTCTCTGCTACAACGCTAATAAAGCATTAATGAATCTGGGGTACGAACCGCTTTTCCCGGCAGAAATGGCGGAAGTGAATCCGGCAATCCTCGCCGCGCTTTCGCCGAATGCCGATGAAAATCACGATTTCTTTTCCGGTTCTGGCTCCTCTTATGTGATGGGAAAAGCGGTCGAAACAGAAGACGAAGACTGGAATTTCTGACACGGTTATTTTAAAAAATATCATCAACCACAGCAGGAAAATAATTTCCATTAAGTAGCTTTTTATCACACAAATATTTTGTGGTGATCTACACTGATACTCTGTTGCATTATTCGCCTGAAACTACAATATTCAGGCGTTTTTCCGCTATCTATAACAAAAAATATCAACTTTTCTCGATTTGCTCTCAGCCCTTATATCACGGGAAATTCCGGCAATTTGCTCACGTCAATATTCATGCCACATTTGCCCTCAGGGGTTGCCTCAGATTCTCAGTATGTTAGGGTAGAAAAAAGTGACTATTTCCATCGGGTAATATATCGACATAAACAAATAACAGGAATCTTTCTATTGCATGGCAATTAAATTAGAAATTAAAAATCTTTATAAAATATTTGGGGAGCATCCACAGAGAGCTTTCAAATATATCGAACAAGGACTTTCAAAAGAACAAATTCTGGAAAAAACAGGGCTATCGCTTGGCGTAAAAGACGCCAGTCTGGCCATTGAAGAAGGCGAGATATTTGTCATCATGGGATTATCCGGTTCGGGTAAATCCACAATGGTACGCCTTCTCAATCGCCTGATTGAACCCACCCGTGGACAAGTACTGATTGACGGTGTGGATATTGCCAAAATATCCGACGCCGAACTCCGTGAGGTGCGCAGAAAAAAGATTGCGATGGTCTTCCAGTCCTTTGCCTTAATGCCACATATGACCGTGCTGGACAATACTGCGTTTGGTATGGAATTGGCCGGAATTAACGCCGAAGAACGCCGGGAAAAAGCTATTGATGCACTGCGTCAGGTTGGGCTGGAAAATTATGCCCACAGCTACCCGGACGAACTCTCGGGCGGGATGCGTCAACGTGTCGGATTAGCTCGCGCATTAGCCATCAATCCGGATATTTTATTAATGGACGAAGCCTTCTCGGCGCTCGATCCACTAATTCGCACCGAGATGCAGGATGAGCTGGTAAAATTACAGGCGAAACATCAGCGCACCATTGTATTTATTTCTCACGATCTCGACGAAGCTATGCGTATTGGCGACAGAATTGCCATTATGCAAAATGGTGAAGTCGTTCAGGTCGGTACACCGGATGAAATTCTCAATAATCCGGCGAATGATTATGTCCGTACCTTCTTCCGTGGTGTTGATATTAGCCAGGTGTTCAGCGCAAAAGATATTGCCCGCCGCAGCCCTAATGGCTTAATTCGTAAAACGCCCGGTTTCGGCCCGCGTTCGGCACTGAAATTATTGCAGGATGAAGACCGCGAATATGGTTACGTCATCGAACGCGGTAATAAGTTTGTCGGCGCAGTCTCTATCGATTCGTTAAAAGCAGCATTAACGCAGCAGCAAGGTCTTGATGCGGCGCTGATTGATGCGCCGTTAGCGGTCGATGCACAAACGCCTCTTAGCGAGTTGCTCTCTCATGTCGGACAGGCGCCCTGTGCGGTGCCCGTGGTCGACGAAGACCAACAGTATGTCGGCATCATTTCGAAAGGAATGTTGCTGCGCGCTTTAGATCGTGAGGGGGTAAACAATGGCTGATCAAAACAATCCGTGGGATACCACGCCAGCGGCGGACAGTGCCGCACAATCCGCAGACGCCTGGGGTACACCGGCTCCAGCACCGACTGATGGCGGTGGCGCTGACTGGCTGACCAGTACGCCTGCGCCAAACGTCGAGCATTTTAATATTCTCGATCCGTTCCATAAAACGCTGATCCCGCTCGACAGTTGGGTCACTGAAGGGATCGACTGGGTCGTTACCCATTTCCGTCCCGTCTTCCAGGGCGTGCGCGTTCCGGTTGATTATATCCTCAACGGTTTCCAGCAATTGCTACTGGGTATGCCTGCGCCAGTGGCGATTATCGTTTTCGCTCTCATCGCCTGGCAGATTTCCGGGGTCGGAATGGGCGTGGCGACGCTGGTTTCGCTGATTGCCATCGGCGCAATCGGTGCCTGGTCGCAGGCCATGGTCACCCTGGCGCTGGTATTAACTGCCCTGCTGTTCTGTATCGTCATTGGTCTGCCGCTGGGGATCTGGCTGGCGAGAAGTCCGCGAGCAGCGAAAATAATCCGTCCACTGCTTGATGCCATGCAGACTACGCCCGCGTTTGTTTATCTGGTGCCAATCGTCATGCTGTTTGGTATCGGTAACGTGCCGGGCGTGGTGGTGACGATCATCTTTGCTCTGCCGCCGATTATCCGTCTGACCATTCTGGGGATTAACCAGGTTCCGGCGGATCTGATTGAAGCCTCGCGCTCATTCGGTGCCAGCCCGCGCCAGATGCTGTTCAAAGTTCAGTTACCGCTGGCGATGCCGACCATTATGGCGGGCGTCAACCAGACGCTGATGCTGGCGCTTTCTATGGTAGTTATCGCCTCGATGATTGCCGTCGGCGGGCTGGGTCAGATGGTTCTGCGCGGTATCGGTCGTCTGGATATGGGGCTTGCCACCGTTGGCGGCGTCGGGATTGTGATCCTCGCCATTATCCTCGATCGCCTGACGCAGGCCGTTGGGCGCGACTCACGCAGTCGCGGCAACCGTCGCTGGTATACCACTGGCCCAGTCGGTCTGCTGACCCGCCCATTCATTAAATAACTCTGCACTTGCCCGGTGACGCCGGGCATTATCACCCTGCCAAAAAAAGGAATAACAATGCGACATAGCGTACTTTTTGCGACAGCGTTTGCCACGCTTATCTCTACACAAACTTTTGCTGCCGATCTGCCGGGCAAAGGCATTACCGTTAATCCGGTTCAAAGCACCATCACTGAAGAAACTTTCCAGACGCTGCTGGTCAGCCGTGCGCTGGAGAAATTAGGTTATACCGTCAATAAACCCAGTGAAGTGGATTACAACGTTGGCTACACCTCACTTGCTTCCGGCGATGCGACCTTTACCGCAGTGAACTGGACGCCGCTGCATGACAACATGTACGAAGCTGCCGGTGGCGATAAGAAATTTTATCGTGAAGGGGTATTTGTTAACGGCGCGGCACAAGGTTACCTGATCGATAAGAAAACCGCCGACCAGTACAAAATCACCAACATCGCGCAACTGAAAGATCCGAAGATCGCCAAACTGTTTGATACCAACGGCGATGGCAAAGCGGATTTAACCGGTTGTAACCCCGGCTGGGGCTGCGAAGGTGCCATTAATCACCAGCTTGCTGCGTATGAACTGACCAACACCGTGACGCATAATCAGGGTAACTATGCGGCGATGATGGCCGACACCATCAGTCGTTACAAAGAGGGCAAGCCGGTGTTTTACTACACCTGGACGCCGTACTGGGTGAGTAACGAACTGAAGCCGGGCAAAGATGTCGTCTGGTTGCAGGTGCCGTTCTCCGCACTGCCGGGCGATAAAAACGCCGATACCAAACTGCCGAATGGCGCGAATTACGGCTTCCCGGTCAGCACCATGCATATCGTTGCCAACAAAGCCTGGGCTGAGAAAAACCCGGCGGCAGCGAAACTGTTTGCCATTATGCAGTTACCGGTTGCGGACATTAACGCCCAGAACGCCATTATGCATGACGGCAAGGCCTCAGAAGGCGATATTCAGGGTCACGTTGATGGCTGGATCAAAGCCCACCAGCAGCAGTTCGATGGCTGGGTAAATGAGGCGCTGGCAGCGCAGAAGTAATTTTTATTCGGGCGGATAAGGCGTTTTCGCCGCATCCGCCTTCTGTGCACAATGCCTGATGCGACGCTGGCGTCGTCTTATCATGCCTACAAATCACACCGCACATTTCAACAATCAATCTTTCACCCCACATCCATAAACATCCGCTATTATTGCTTTTCAGACTAATCATCACCTGATAAACAACAATAATGACTAAACCCAATCACGAGCTTAGCCCGGCGCTGATCGTGCTGATGTCGATCGCCACCGGTCTGGCGGTCGCCAGCAACTATTACGCCCAGCCATTGCTCGACACCATCGCGCGTAACTTTTCCCTTTCTGCCAGTTTGGCGGGCTTTATTGTCACCGCCGCGCAGCTAGGTTATGCCGCCGGTCTGCTATTTCTAGTTCCACTGGGTGATATGTTTGAACGCCGCAGGCTGATCGTCTCAATGACCTTACTGGCAGCCGGTGGCATGTTAATCACTGCCAGCAGTCAGTCACTGGCGATGATGATCCTCGGTACGGCATTAACCGGTTTATTCTCGGTCGTGGCACAAATTCTGGTTCCGCTGGCGGCAACACTGGCCTCACCGGAAAAACGCGGCAAGGTGGTTGGCACTATTATGAGCGGCCTGCTACTGGGCATTTTGCTGGCGCGTACCGTTGCCGGGTTGCTGGCAAATCTCGGCGGCTGGCGCACCGTTTTCTGGGTCGCAGCAGTATTAATGGCGCTAATGGCGCTGGCGTTGTGGCGCGGCCTGCCGCAGATGAAATCAGAAACCCACCTCAACTACCCACAGTTGTTAGGTTCCGTTTTCAGCATGTTTATCAGCGATAAGATCCTGCGCACCCGCGCGGTGCTGGGCTGCCTGACCTTTGCTAACTTCAGCATTCTGTGGACATCAATGGCCTTTTTGCTTGCCGCACCGCCTTTTAACTACAGCGATGGAACGATTGGTCTGTTTGGCCTTGCAGGAGCCGCTGGGGCGCTGGGCGCACGTCCGGCAGGTGGTTTTGCCGATAAGGGTCAATCGCACCTGACAACAACTTTCGGCCTACTGCTGCTGTTGCTCTCATGGCTGGCGATCTGGTTTGGTCACACTTCCGTGCTGGCGCTGATTATCGGCATCCTGGTGCTGGATCTCACCGTACAGGGCGTGCATATCACCAATCAAACCGTGATTTATCGTATTTATCCTGATGCACGTAATCGTCTGACCGCAGGCTATATGACCAGTTACTTTATTGGCGGTGCCGCCGGTTCACTGATTTCGGCCTCTGCCTGGCAACATGCCGGTTGGGCTGGCGTTTGCCTGGCTGGTGCGACGATTGCCCTGGTTAATCTGTTAGTCTGGTGGCGAGGTTTTCATCGTCAGGAAGCCGCTATTTAGACAATCAGCAACCGTTTTCGTGGCTTTACACTTATAAGGGTGTTAAGAAGCCCATCAGTCTGATAAGGTTAAGATATTCATTCAGTCTATTTATAATTTTAACAGTCGTTAAGCGTACACTCTATGGTAAGCCCTACTCCTCTGCCTGCTTCTGGTTCGGCGACCTTCATGGAAGGATGCAAAGACAGTTTACCGATTGTTATTAGTTATATTCCGGTGGCCTTTGCTTTCGGTCTGAATGCGACCCGTCTGGGATTCTCTCCTCTCGAAAGCGTTTTTTTCTCCTGCATCATTTATGCAGGCGCGAGTCAGTTCGTCATTACCACGATGCTGGCAGCCGGGAGTAGTTTATGGGTCGCTGCGCTGACCGTCATGGCAATGGATGTTCGTCATGTCCTGTATGGTCCATCGTTGCGTAGCCGCATTGTTCAGCGTCTGCAAAAATCGAAAACTGCATTGTGGGCGTTTGGCCTGACGGATGAAGTTTTTGCCGCAGCAACGGCAAAGCTGGTACGCAATAATCGCCGCTGGAGCGAGAACTGGATGATTGGCATTGCCTTCAGTTCACGGTCATCGTGGGTATTTGGTACGGTTATAGGGGCATTCTCCGGCAGCGGTTTGCTGCAAGGTTATCCAGCCGTTGAAGCAGCATTAGGCTTTATGCTACCGGCGCTCTTTATGAGTTTTCTGCTCGCATCTTTCCAGCGCAAACAATCCCTTTGCGTTACCGCAGCGTTAATCGGCGCCCTTGCGGGCGTAACGCTATTTTCTATCCCCGTCGCCATTCTGGCAGGCATTGTCTGTGGCTGCCTCACTGCGCTAATTCAGGCATTCTGGCAAGGAGCGCCCGATGAGCTATGAGGTTCTGCTGCTTGGGTTACTGGTTGGCGCGGTTAATTACTGCTTTCGCTATTTGCCGCTGCGCCTGCGTGTGGGTAATGCCCGCCCAACCAAACGTGGTGCGGTGGGTATTTTGCTCGACACCATTGGCATAGCCTCGATTTGTGCTCTGCTGGTTGTCTCTACCGCACCAGAAGTGATGCACGATACACGCCGTTTCGTGCCCACGCTGGTCGGCTTTGCGGTACTGGGTGCCAGTTTCTATAAAACACGCAGCATTATCGTCCCGACACTGCTAAGTGCGCTGGCCTACGGGCTCGCCTGGAAAGTGATGGCGATTATATAACCCACAAGAATCATTTTTCTAAAACAATACATTTACTTTATTTGTCACTGTCGTTACTATATCGGCTGAAATTAATGAGGTCATACCCAAATGGATAGTTCGTTTACGCCCATTGAACAAATGCTAAAATTTCGCGCCAGCCGCCACGAAGATTTTCCTTACCAGGAAATCCTTCTGACCCGTCTTTGTATGCATATGCAGAGCAAGCTGCTGGAGAACCGCAATAAAATGCTGAAGGCTCAGGGGATTAACGAGACGTTGTTTATGGCGTTGATTACGCTGGAGTCTCAGGAAAACCACAGTATTCAGCCTTCTGAATTAAGTTGTGCTCTTGGATCATCCCGTACCAATGCGACGCGTATTGCCGATGAACTGGAAAAACGCGGTTGGATCGAGCGTCGTGAAAGCGATAACGATCGCCGCTGTCTGCATCTGCAATTAACGGAAAAAGGTCACGAGTTTTTGCGCGAGGTTTTACCGCCGCAGCATAACTGCCTGCATCAACTCTGGTCCGCACTCAGCACTAGCGAAAAAGATCAGCTTGAGCAAATCACCCGCAAGTTGCTCTCCCGTCTCGACCAAATGGAACAAGACGGCATGGTCCTCGAAGCGATGAGCTAACGCGTCATCTCGCTCAAAAATCCAGATTTATAAAAGAAAAACTGACCGGCCAGCATCGCAACGTGCTGGCCTTTTTGGCAAGCAGGTCGGCTCAGCCGATGAGTTAAGAAGATCGTGGAGAACAATATGAGCGCAAATGCGGAGACTCAAAACCCGCAGCAACCGGTAAAGAAGAGCGGCAAACGTAAGCGTCTGCTCCTCCTTCTCACCTTGCTCTTTATCATTATTGCCGTAGCGATAGGAATTTATTGGTTTTTGGTACTGCGTCATTTCGAAGAAACCGATGACGCATACGTGGCAGGGAATCAGATTCAAATTATGTCTCAGGTGTCAGGCAGCGTGACGAAAGTCTGGGCCGATAACACCGATTTTGTAAAAGAAGGCGATGTGCTGGTCACTCTCGACCCGACTGATGCTCGCCAGGCGTTTGAAAAAGCCAAAACTGCACTGGCTTCCAGCGTTCGTCAAACCCACCAGCTAATGATTAACAGCAAGCAGTTGCAGGCGAATATTGAGGTGCAGAAAATCGCCCTCGCTAAAGCACAGAGCGACTACAACCGCCGTGTGCCGCTGGGCAATGCCAACCTGATTGGTCGTGAAGAACTGCAACACGCCCGCGATGCCGTCACCAGCGCCCAGGCGCAACTGGATGTCGCCATTCAACAATACAATGCCAATCAGGCGATGATTCTGGGAACTAAACTGGAAGATCAGCCTGCCGTGCAACAGGCTGCTACTGAAGTACGTAATGCCTGGCTGGCGCTGGAACGTACCCGTATTGTCAGCCCAATGACCGGTTATGTCTCCCGCCGAGCCGTACAGCCTGGTGCGCAAATTAGCCCAACAACGCCGCTGATGGCGGTCGTTCCGGCGACCAATATGTGGGTGGATGCCAACTTTAAAGAGACGCAGATTGCCAATATGCGCATCGGTCAGCCGGTCACTATTACCACTGATATTTACGGCGATGATGTGAAATACACCGGTAAAGTGGTCGGTCTGGATATGGGTACGGGTAGCGCGTTCTCGCTGCTTCCGGCGCAAAACGCCACCGGTAACTGGATCAAAGTCGTTCAGCGTCTGCCTGTTCGTATTGAACTGGATCAGAAACAGCTGGAGCAATACCCACTGCGCATCGGTTTGTCCACGCTGGTGAGTGTCAATACCACTAACCGTGACGGTCAGGTACTGGCAAACAAAGTACGTTCTACGCCGGTAGCGGTAAGCACTGCGCGTGAAATCAGCCTGGCACCTGTCAATAAACTGATCGACGACATCGTAAAAGCTAACGCTGGCTAATCCAGAGGTGCGTGTGATGCAACAGCAAAAACCGCTGGAAGGCGCGCAACTGGTCATTATGACCATTGCGCTGTCACTGGCGACATTCATGCAGGTGCTGGACTCCACCATTGCTAACGTGGCGATCCCTACTATCGCCGGAAACCTGGGCTCATCGCTCAGCCAGGGAACGTGGGTGATCACCTCCTTCGGGGTGGCAAACGCCATCTCGATCCCCCTTACCGGCTGGCTGGCAAAACGCGTCGGGGAAGTGAAGCTGTTCCTCTGGTCAACCATCGCCTTTGCTATTGCTTCGTGGGCGTGTGGTGTCTCCAGCAGCCTGAATATGCTGATCTTCTTCCGCGTGATTCAGGGGATTGTCGCCGGACCGTTGATCCCGCTTTCGCAAAGTCTGTTACTGAATAACTACCCGCCAGCCAAACGCTCGATCGCGCTGGCGTTGTGGTCGATGACGGTAATTGTCGCGCCAATTTGCGGCCCAATCCTCGGCGGTTATATCAGTGACAATTACCACTGGGGCTGGATATTCTTCATCAACGTGCCAATTGGCGTGGCGGTGGTGTTGATGACACTGCAAACCCTGCGCGGACGCGAAACCCGCACAGAAAGGCGGCGGATTGATGCCGTGGGGCTGGCACTGCTGGTGATTGGTATCGGCAGTCTGCAGATTATGCTCGACCGGGGTAAAGAGCTGGACTGGTTCTCATCACAGGAAATTATCGTCCTCACCGTGGTGGCAGTGGTGGCTATCAGCTTCCTCATTGTCTGGGAGCTGACCGACGATAACCCGATAGTCGATCTCTCGCTGTTTAAGTCGCGCAACTTCACCATCGGCTGCTTGTGTATCAGCCTCGCGTATATGCTCTACTTCGGCGCTATTGTTCTGTTGCCGCAGTTGTTGCAGGAGGTATACGGCTACACGGCAACCTGGGCAGGGCTGGCGTCTGCGCCGGTAGGGATTATTCCGGTGATCCTGTCGCCGATTATTGGTCGTTTTGCGCATAAACTGGATATGCGTCGGCTGGTAACCTTCAGCTTTATTATGTATGCCGTTTGCTTTTACTGGCGTGCTTATACTTTTGAACCGGGTATGGATTTTGGTGCATCGGCCTGGCCGCAGTTTATCCAGGGCTTCGCGGTGGCCTGCTTCTTTATGCCGCTGACCACCATTACGCTCTCTGGTTTGCCACCGGAACGACTGGCAGCGGCGTCGAGTCTCTCCAACTTTATGCGAACGCTGGCGGGTTCTATCGGCACGTCCATTACGACGACTATGTGGACTAACCGCGAGTCGCTGCACCATGCGCAGTTGACCGAATCAGTGAACCCATATAACCCGAACGCCCAGGCGATGTACCATCAACTGGAAGGACTGGGAATGACGCAACAGCAGGCTTCCGGCTGGATTGCCCAGCAGATCACCAATCAGGGGCTGATTATTTCCGCCAATGAGATCTTCTGGATGTCAGCCGGAATATTCCTCGTCCTGCTGGGGCTGGTGTGGTTTGCCAGGCCGCCATTTGGTGCAGGTGGTGGCGGAGGCGGTGCGCACTGATGTTGTCAAAGGGAGCTGCGGCTCCCTTTTTATTTGCTCATTCTGCAAACGGTTGTTTTATCCACTCAATCGGTGTATCTTCTCGCCGCCTCACACTCTTCCATTCACCATTAACCGGTTCTGAACATTCGTTCAGGTTGTTAATTCTCTTTTCCCTTCGCCCTCGCTTTCGCGGGTGATACTTACATTTTTCTTTTAACCCCAAAACTCGCACCCTCGCGGGCGTACATTTATTACACACCAAATAATGGATTATTATGAATACCCAACGTAAATACGGGAGAACCTGGCACTACCCTTTCTCCCCTGGCACCACCAGCGATGACCGCATTAACGCCAGTTACTGGCAAGATATGCAGGCAATTTCTCAACTGGTACATACTGAAAAACTCGACGGCGAAAATAACTGTCTTAATCGCTTCGGCGTGTTTGCCCGTTCCCATGCAGCCCCTACGGAATCGGCATGGAGCTATAAGATTCGCCAACGCTGGCAACTACTGAAAAACGATCTCGGCGATCTGGAGTTGTTTGGCGAAAATCTTTATGCCGTTCACTCCATTGAATACCGGGCACTGGAGCAGGATTTTTATCTGTTTGCCGTTCGCTGTCAGGACATGTGGTTAAGCTGGGAAGAAGTTCAGTTTTACGCCGCCTTGTTTGATTTTCCCTGCGTCCCGGAAATTTCCGGCCCGCAGCCGGGAAAAGATGAAAAAAGCTGGCAACATGATTTTCTGGCGCTGACCTGTGAGCGCGGCGCGTTCGATCCCTGGGATACGCAAACCGGGCAACCCTGTACGCTGGAAGGCATTGTCAGCCGAAATCGCGACGCATTTTCCGTTGCCGATTTTCCCCATAATGTATTCAAGTACGTGCGCAAAAATCATGTCAAAACCAGCGAACACTGGAAGCGCCACTGGCGTCGGGCGCGGATGGCCCATGAGTTCGCTTATGGAGAACAGTCATGATTTGGCGACTTACCGACGATAAACGCTGGTCGACACTTCGCCAGCGTTTTAGCTGGGTTGAGGAGATGCATCACACGCCGCAAGACCCGGAGCATCATGGCGAAGGTGACGTTGGCGTGCATACCGAAATGGTGCTTAACGCGCTCGTTGCTCTGCCAGAATTCCAGCAACTCCCCGCTCAACAGCAGGAAGTTTTATGGGCGGCGGCGTTATTGCATGATGTTGAAAAGCGCAGCACTACCGTTCAGGAAAACGGACGTATTCAGTCGCCTGGTCATGCTCGTCGGGGCGAACTGACGGCCCGACAAATTTTATGGCGCGATATCCCCACGCCATTTGTGCTGCGCGAGCAAATCGTTGCACTGGTGCGTCTACATGGGTTACCGCTATGGTTACTGGAACGTCCGGAACCGGAGCGTTTACTGCTCACTGCTGCGATGCGCGTCGACACGCGCCTGCTCGCCCTGCTTGCCCGTGCCGATCTGCTTGGTCGTCATTGCCCTGATAAGCAGTCAATGCTGGAACGCATCGATCTGTTCGAGCTGTTTTGCCATGAGCAACAATGCTGGGGAAAAGCGCGCCCATTCGTTTCTGATTCCGCACGCTGGCATTACCTGACCCATGAACAAAGTTCTCCCGATTTTGTTCCCTGGGAGGCTGAACATTTTGAAGTTACTTTGCTGTGTGGCTTACCGGGAATGGGCAAAGATCGCTATATCAGTGAACAGTGCCAGGGAATGGATGTTATCAGCCTTGATGACATGCGGCGGCGAATCAATGCCAGCCCGGACGACAAAACCGCCACCGGGCGTATTGTGCAACAGGCAAAAGAAGAGGCGCGCGTTTTTTTACGCCAGAAAAAGCCGTTCATCTGGAATGCGACGAACATTACCCGCCAGCTGCGTAGCCAGCTTATCAGTCTGTTTACGGATTACGATGCGAGAGTCAGGATTGTCTATCTGGAAGTGCCGTGGTCGCAATGGAAGCAGCAAAATGCCAGACGCGAGTATGCCGTTCCTGAAGCGGTGGTGATGCGGATGGCCTCAAGGCTGGAAGTTCCACAACCTGATGAAGCGCATAGCGTGGAATATCGGGTGACTGACAGGTAGAAAGCCGGAGAATTAAACACCTGCCCGATACGTTTATCGTATCGGGCAGATTTACATTGCCTGAGAAGAGAATACTTTTGCACTTTTCTTAATGAGGAAATGTTTAATCTTATTATTTACGTGCATATAACCCATGCTTGGAAACCAGACTTACATTATTTTTTGATAATAATCCTGGTGTTTTTTATATCTAAAAAGATGTGCAAACAATAAACATGCAATTAATCAGTTACTGTTACTAACCCCGCAAAATTCCGAAAAAACATCTTATTGATTTCCTTTGCTTTTTCTTTGCTCATTTTTTATGCCTTAAGACATTTAAAAATTTCCGCTAAGTAAAATTATGCACCTTATTTTCACCCTAATGCCTAAACCATCAAAACAAATTAATATCAAATTAATCACAAATTAAACTGATTTATAATTATTGGCCTCACACACTACCCTTCATTTACAGAACAGCAACCTGATTCAGCGGCCTTAAAATCTAATTTTTTACGTAGTTACTGTGGATTCGCTATTTATCTTAAAATAAATCATAAGGATGAAAATTAACTTTATGAATATCAGACAGCATCCCTTGTCCACGCTGGCAATAGCTATTTCAACTGTGCTATCAATACCAATTTCTCAGGCATGGACACCACCAGCCACTATCAACAG
Organism: Escherichia sp. 93.1518; assembly: GCF_013368915.2. Lineage (NCBI taxonomy): Bacteria > Pseudomonadati > Pseudomonadota > Gammaproteobacteria > Enterobacterales > Enterobacteriaceae > Escherichia > Escherichia sp. 93.1518. The sequence goes on along the minus strand of NZ_JABWMT020000024.1, from coordinate 1,547 downwards.
CGATGTGACAATCAATAATAATGATGTCGTAACCTTATCTTCATCAGAAAATAACTCACCAGTATGGGACCAGTTTCGGTATCTTAATGTTGGAGCAACAAGTGCAGGAACGTTGAATATAGACGGGCGGGATCTGACTACTTCTAAAATCGTCATAGGTAATGCGACGTCAGGGACAATAAAATTAGAAAATAACTCTCATCTGACACTTAGCCATGCGTCGCCTAACCAACGTGATATTTATTTAGGAACCAATGGCGGCTCAGGAACCTTAATGGTTCTTAGCGGCAGTACTATCACCGATTTAAATGAATTCAGAATTGGTGAATTTAATTACCAGGCGCAGGGACAGGTCGTTATTGACGGTGAGGGGTCATCCGTTGCCGCACGGTATGTGATGGTAGGCGATCAGGGGACGGGTAAACTCGAAATCACTCATGGCGGTCATCTTACCTCATCGGTTGATATGATCATTGGCTTTAATGGAAATATGGAGAATTTTCAGGGAACGGGATACGGCGAAACCCTGGTTGATGGTGACAATTCTTCATTAGCCGTGAATGAGTTTATCTCCCTTGGGGGATTGGGCTCATTGCTGAACGATGCAAAAGGTATTCTTACCGTTAGTAATAATGCCACGGTCAGCGCGAATCAATTTATCTGGCTTGGAATGGACGAAACCAGCACCGGTATTCTAAACATTGGTGGAGCGCAGGGAGAAGCCGAACAGAAAGCGGGAACAATCAAGACACCGATTATCCATATGGGAAGCGATGTCGGGGATAGTACCGCCCAGATTAATTTCAACCATTCCAGCGAAGATTTTATCCTGGCGGCAGATATCGTTGGCAAAGGCGAGGTTAACCAGGCGGGTTCCGGAGTCACTACTTTAACTGGCGCAAATACTTATTCTGGTCAAACAAATATTAGTAAAGGCACCCTGCGCGCCGGTATCAACGATACCTTTAGCCCGAACTCCAGTTATGCCGTCTCCAGTGGAGGAAATATCGATTTAGACGGTTTTTCACAAACCTTAAATGCGCTGGATTTGGCAGGTACGGCAACGCTATCATCCTCAAAAAATGGCAACAATTTGACGCCTGCCACACTCACCATCAATGGCAATTACACCGCTAATAACGGTTTGTTAGTTATGCGTACCGAACTCGGCGATGATAATTCCGCGACCGATAAATTAATTGTAAAAGGCAACACGTCTGGTCATACCCGTGTGAGTGTTCACAATGCCGGTGGTCAGGGCGCCGATACGCTTGAAGGTATCCGCATTGTTGAAATAACGGGGGCATCAGAGGGTACGTTTAGTAAAGAAGGCCGTATTGTTGCCGGAGCCTATGATTATAACGTGACGAAAAGTGACGATCAGAACTGGTACTTAACCAGTGAAACCCCACTTATACCACCTGTTGACCCTGTAATTCCCGATACACCTTCACCTTACACGCCTTCGCCTTACACACCCGCTTCACCTGAACCGCAGCCGGAAAGAAAGCATCAGTATCGCCCGGAGATTGGCAGCTATGTGGCCA
>NZ_JABWMT020000023.1:0-68087 GCF_013368915.2 Escherichia sp. 93.1518 | reverse complement strand
TTTCAGCTCACTGTCGCGAGGTGGCGTATATTACGCTTTCCTCTTTCAGAGTCAACCCTGAATTTCAGGATTTTTCTCTTCAACCGAACCAGCTGTTTGTGTGAAGTGATTCACATCCGCCGTGTCGATGGAGGCGCATTATAGGGAGTCGTTTCAGGAAGACAAGCGGAAAAATGCATTTTTATTTCAACCGCTCATCTTTTAATCATTACGCCGGTTTTTGCTGCTTTTTTATCGCTTGCGGCAGGTCTGCCAGGCTATTTAACACCCAATCCGCCGCGTTTTCTGCTTCAGGCGTAATAGGTTTACCCGTACGCACCAGCACTTTTGTTCCCACGTTCGCCGCAGCCGCTGCCTGCATATCTTCTAATTTATCGCCCACCATATAAGAAGCGGCCATATCAATATGCAAATAATCGCGTGCTGACAAAAGCATCCCCGGATGCGGTTTACGGCAATCGCAGACCTGGCGAAACTCTTCAACACTACCCTGCGGATGATGCGGGCAATAATAGATGCCATCCAGATCGACATCGCGGTCCGCCAACGACCAGTCCATCCACTCGGTCAGCGTTTCAAACTGTGCTTCAGTAAATTTACCGCGAGCAATGCCAGACTGGTTGGTTACTACCACCAGCGCAAAGCCCATTTTTTTCAGCTCGCGCATGGCGTCAATAACACCGTCGATAAATTCAAAGTTGTCGATCTCATGGACATAGCCGTGATCGACATTAATGGTGCCATCACGGTCAAGAAAAATTGCGGGTACGCTCTTCGCCACCTTTTATAGCTCCTTAATAAGGCATGTGACGCTAGTATCGCATGTTTCGACCTGCAATAAAGTGCTCTTCGCATAAACCTGATTGATTTAGACGTCTGGATGCCTTAACATCCATTTCATTGACGGCGTTGCCCGTTCCAGGCATTCGAAATGCCACGACTAACTTAATGACGATAATAAATAATCAATGATAAAACTTTCGAATATCACCAAAGTGTTCCACCAGGGCACCCGCACCATCCAGGCGTTGAACAACGTCAGCCTGCATGTGCCAGCTGGACAAATTTATGGCGTTATCGGTGCCTCAGGCGCGGGTAAGAGTACGCTTATACGTTGTGTAAACCTGCTGGAGCGCCCAACCGAGGGTAGCGTGCTGGTCGATGGCCAGGAACTGACCACGCTGTCAGAATCCGAGTTGACCAAAGCTCGCCGCCAGATTGGTATGATTTTCCAGCATTTTAACCTGCTCTCTTCGCGTACTGTTTTTGGCAACGTGGCGCTGCCGCTGGAGCTGGACAACACGCCGAAAGACGAGATTAAACGTCGCGTGACAGAATTGCTGTCATTGGTTGGCCTTGGCGATAAGCATGATAGCTACCCGTCGAATCTTTCCGGTGGGCAGAAACAACGTGTGGCGATTGCCCGTGCGTTAGCCAGCAATCCCAAAGTATTGCTGTGCGATGAAGCCACCAGCGCGCTGGACCCGGCAACCACGCGTTCTATTCTCGAACTGCTAAAAGACATCAACCGCCGTCTGGGTTTGACGATTCTGTTGATCACCCACGAAATGGACGTTGTGAAGCGCATTTGTGATTGTGTGGCGGTCATCAGCAATGGCGAACTGATCGAGCAAGACACGGTAAGTGAAGTGTTCTCGCATCCGAAAACGCCGCTGGCGCAGAAGTTTATTCAGTCAACCCTGCATCTGGATATCCCGGAAGATTATCAGGAACGTCTGCAAGCGGAGCCATTCGCAGACTGCGTGCCGATGCTGCGTCTGGAGTTTACCGGTCAGTCGGTCGATGCCCCGCTGCTTTCTGAAACCGCGCGTCGTTTCAATGTCAACAACAACATTATTAGCGCGCAGATGGATTACGCCGGTGGCGTTAAGTTCGGCATCATGCTGACTGAAATGCACGGCACACAACAAGATACGCAAGCCGCCATTGCCTGGCTGCAGGAACACCATGTAAAAGTAGAGGTACTGGGTTATGTCTGAGCCAATGATGTGGCTGCTGGTTCGTGGCGTATGGGAAACGCTGGCAATGACCTTCGTATCCGGATTTTTTGGGTTTGTGATTGGTCTGCCGGTTGGCGTCCTGCTTTATGTCACGCGTCCGGGGCAAATTATTGCTAACGCGAAGTTGTATCGTACCGTTTCAGCGATTGTGAACATTTTCCGTTCCATCCCGTTCATTATCTTGCTGGTATGGATGATTCCGTTTACTCGCGTTATTGTCGGTACATCGATTGGTTTGCAGGCAGCGATTGTTCCACTGACCGTTGGTGCAGCACCGTTTATTGCGCGTATGGTCGAGAACGCCCTGCTGGAGATCCCAACCGGGTTAATTGAAGCTTCCCGCGCAATGGGTGCCACGCCGATGCAGATCGTCCGTAAGGTGCTGTTACCGGAAGCGCTGCCGGGTCTGGTGAATGCGGCAACTATCACCCTGATTACCCTGGTCGGTTATTCCGCGATGGGTGGTGCAGTCGGTGCCGGTGGTTTAGGTCAGATTGGCTATCAGTATGGCTACATCGGCTATAACGCGACGGTGATGAATACGGTACTGGTATTGCTGGTCATTCTGGTTTATTTAATTCAGTTCGCAGGCGACCGCATCGTCCGGGCTGTCACTCGCAAGTAACGTTCAACACAACATAAATAATTGAAGAAGGAATAAGGTATGGCGTTCAAATTCAAAACCTTTGCGGCAGTGGGAGCCCTGATTGGATCACTGGCACTGGTAGGTTGCGGTCAGGATGAAAAAGATCCGAACCACATTAAAGTCGGCGTCATTGTCGGTGCCGAACAGCAGGTTGCAGAAGTCGCGCAAAAAGTCGCGAAAGACAAATATGGTCTGGACGTTGAACTGGTAACCTTCAACGACTATGTTCTGCCAAACGAAGCATTGAGCAAAGGCGATATCGACGCTAACGCTTTCCAGCACAAGCCGTACCTTGATCAGCAACTGAAAGATCGTGGCTACAAACTGGTAGCTGTAGGCAACACTTTTGTTTATCCAATTGCCGGTTACTCCAAGAAGATCAAATCTCTGGATGAACTGCAGGATGGTTCGCAGGTTGCAGTTCCAAACGACCCAACTAACCTCGGTCGTTCACTGCTGCTGCTGCAAAAAGTGGGCTTGATCAAACTGAAAGATGGCGTTGGCCTGCTGCCGACCGTTCTTGATGTTGTTGAGAACCCAAAAAACCTGAAAATTGTTGAACTGGAAGCACCACAGCTGCCGCGCTCTCTGGACGACGCGCAAATCGCTCTGGCAGTTATCAACACCACCTATGCCAGCCAGATTGGCCTGACTCCGGCGAAAGACGGTATCTTTGTCGAAGATAAAGAGTCTCCGTACGTAAACCTGATCGTGACTCGTGAAGATAACAAAGACGCGGAAAACGTGAAGAAATTCGTCCAGGCTTATCAGTCTGACGAAGTTTATGAAGCGGCAAACAAAGTGTTTAACGGCGGTGCAGTTAAAGGCTGGTAATTTTTAGGCTGTTTCCACAATTTGTAATATCATTCAGGACGGGCGCTTGCCCGTCTTGTCATTTTTATAAGCGCCTGATTCAATATTGACGTTTTGATCATACATTGAGGAAATACTATGCGTGCTTTACCGATCTGTTTATTAGCACTCATGCTGAGCGGCTGTTCCATGTTAAGCAGATCCCCTGTCGAACCTGTTCAAAGCACCGCACCCCAGCCAAAAGCGGAGCCAGCAAAACCGAAAGCACCGCGCGCCACGCCGGTCCGAATTTATACTAATGCTGAAGAATTAGTCGGTAAGCCATTCCGCGATCTTGGGGAAGTCAGTGGTGATTCTTGCCAGGCCTCTAATCAGGATTCTCCGCCGAGCATCCCGACCGCGCGCAAACGAATGCAAATCAACGCCTCTAAAATGAAAGCCAATGCGGTTTTACTGCATAGCTGTGAAGTCACCAGCGGTACGCCAGGCTGCTATCGTCAGGCTGTATGTATCGGTTCTGCGCTTAACATTACGGCAAAATGAGCAGTTTCCAGTTTGAGCAAATAGGCGTTATTCGCTCGCCCTATAAAGAAAAATTCGCCGTTCCGCGCCAGCCAGGTCTGGTAAAAAGCGCCAACGGCGAACTGCATCTCATTGCTCCCTACAACCAGGCCGACGCCGTGCGCGGCCTGGAAGCGTTCAGCCATTTATGGCTCCTTTTCGTCTTTCATCAAACGATGGAAGGCGGCTGGCGTCCGACTGTGCGTCCTCCGCGCCTCGGTGGTAACGCCAGAATGGGGGTTTTCGCCACACGCTCTACTTTCCGCCCTAACCCGATTGGTATGTCGCTGGTAGAGCTGAAAGAGGTTGTTTGCCATAAAAACAGCGTGATTCTGAAGCTCGGCAGTCTGGATCTGGTCGATGGTACGCCGGTAGTGGATATCAAACCGTATCTCCCCTTTGCCGAATCGCTTCCCGATGCCAGTGCCAGCTATGCGCAAAGTGCGCCAGTGGCAGAGATGGCAGTAAGCTTTACCGCAGACGTTGAAAAGCAACTTTTGACGCTGGAGAAGCGTTATCCGCAGTTAACGCTGTTTATCCGCGAAGTACTGGCGCAGGACCCGCGCCCGGCCTATCGTAAAGGTGAGGAAACGGGCAAAACCTATGCCGTCTGGCTGCATGATTTTAACGTTCGCTGGCGCGTCACCGACGCAGGTTTCGAAGTCTTTGCGCTGGAACCGCGTTAAATTCACGCCCTTCTCTTTTGACATTTCTTTTGCACTGGTAAACTAAATCACTTTTTTTGTCCCAGGCTCGCCTTGAGCCTGTTCTACCTTCCAACTGGAACCGTAACAACATGCGTACTAGCCAATACCTGCTCTCCACTCTCAAGGAGACACCTGCCGACGCCGAGGTGATCAGCCATCAGCTGATGCTACGCGCCGGGATGATCCGCAAGCTGGCCTCCGGGTTATATACCTGGCTGCCGACCGGCGTGCGCGTTCTGAAAAAAGTCGAAAACATCGTGCGTGAAGAGATGAACAACGCCGGTGCGATCGAGGTGTCGATGCCGGTGGTTCAGCCAGCCGATTTGTGGCAAGAGAGTGGTCGTTGGGAACAGTACGGTCCGGAACTGCTGCGTTTTGTTGACCGTGGCGAGCGTCCGTTCGTACTCGGCCCGACTCACGAAGAAGTGATCACTGACCTGATTCGTAACGAGCTTAGCTCTTACAAACAGCTGCCGCTGAACTTCTATCAGATCCAGACCAAGTTCCGTGATGAAGTGCGTCCGCGTTTCGGCGTCATGCGTTCCCGCGAATTCCTGATGAAAGATGCTTACTCTTTCCACACTTCTCAGGAATCCCTGCAGGAAACCTACGATGCAATGTATGCGGCCTACAGCAAAATCTTTAGCCGTATGGGGCTGGATTTCCGCGCCGTACAGGCTGACACCGGTTCTATCGGCGGCAGCGCCTCTCACGAATTCCAGGTGCTGGCGCAGAGCGGTGAAGACGATGTGGTTTTCTCCGACACCTCTGACTATGCAGCGAACATTGAACTGGCAGAAGCTATCGCGCCGAAAGAACCGCGCGCTGCTGCCACCCAGGAGATGACGCTGGTTGATACGCCGAACGCGAAAACCATCTCTGAACTGGTTGAACAGTTCAATCTGCCGATTGAGAAAACGGTTAAGACCCTGCTGGTTAAAGCGGTTGAAGGCAGTAGCTTCCCGCTGGTTGCGTTGCTGGTGCGTGGTGACCACGAGCTGAACGAAGTTAAAGCAGAAAAACTGCCACAGGTTGCCAGCCCGCTGACTTTTGCGACTGAAGAAGAAATTCGTGCCGTGGTTAAAGCCGGTCCGGGTTCACTGGGTCCGGTAAACATGCCGATTCCGGTGGTGATTGACCGTACCGTTGCGGCGATGAGTGATTTCGCTGCTGGTGCTAACATCGATGGTAAACACTACTTCGGCATCAACTGGGATCGCGATGTCGCTACCCCGGAAGTTGCGGATATCCGTAACGTGGTGGCTGGCGATCCAAGCCCGGATGGTCAGGGTACGCTGCTGATCAAACGTGGTATCGAAGTCGGTCACATCTTCCAGTTGGGGACTAAGTACTCTGAAGCACTGAAAGCCTCCGTACAGGGAGAAGATGGTCGTAATCAGATCCTGACGATGGGTTGCTACGGTATCGGGGTAACGCGCGTTGTGGCTGCGGCAATTGAGCAGAACTACGACGAACGCGGCATCGTATGGCCTGATGCTATCGCACCGTTCCAGGTCGCAATTCTGCCGATGAACATGCACAAATCCTTCCGCGTACAGGAACTGGCCGAGAAACTGTACAGCGAACTGCGCGCGCAGGGTATCGAAGTGCTGCTGGATGACCGCAAAGAGCGTCCGGGCGTGATGTTTGCTGATATGGAACTGATCGGTATTCCGCACACTATTGTGCTGGGCGACCGTAACCTTGACAACGACGATATCGAATATAAATATCGTCGTAACGGCGAGAAACAGTTAATTAAGACTGGTGACATCGTCGATTATCTGGTGAAACAGATTAAAGGCTGATGCCAGAAAGGGTCCTGAATTTCAGGGCCCTTTTTTACATGGATTGTATAAAATGGATAAACCAAAGGCGTACTACCGCCTGCTTCTCCCCAGCTTTCTTTTACTTTCGGCCTGTACCGTTGATATCAGCCAGCCAGACTCCTCTGCCACAGCGGTAGATGTCGAGGCAAAAACATGGGCTGTCAAATTCCAGCATCAAAGCTCTTTCACCGAACAATCAATAAAAGAAATAACGGTACCTGATCTCAAACCCGGCGATTTGCTGTTCTCCTCAAGCCTTGGGGTAACCTCATTTGGAATCCGCGTCTTCAGCACTTCCTCTGTGAGTCACGTTGCAATCTATCTGGGTGATAATAACGTTGCAGAAGCGACAGGGGATGGTGTCCAGATTGTTTCCCTTAAAAAAGCGATGAAGCATAGTGATAAGCTTTTCGTCTTACGAGTCCCGGATCTTACCCCGCAACAAGCCACAGATATCACCGCGTTTGCCAATAAAATCAAAGATAGCGGTTATAACTATCGCGGCATTGTCGAATTTATTCCATTTATGGTGACTCGCCAGATGTGCTCACTGAATCCGTTCTCCGAGGATTTTCGCCAACAGTGCGTCAGCGGCCTGGCGAAAGCGCAGTTAAGCAGTGTGGGCGAAGGAGACAAAAAGTCGTGGTTTTGTTCGGAATTTGTCACTGATGCATTTGCCAAAGCCGGGCATCCGCTTACGCTGGCGCAATCGGGCTGGATTAGCCCTGCCGATCTGATGCATATGCGTATTGGTGATGTCTCTGCGTTTAAGCCAGAAACGCAGTTACAGTATATTGGGCACCTGAAGCCAGGAATTTATATCAAAGCGGGTCGCTTTGTTGGGCTGACTCGGTGATAAAAGCCAGCCTCGTGCACAAAATGCCGGATGCGGCGTGAACGCCTTATCCGGCCTACAAAATCGTGCTAATTCAAAATGTTGCACTATATGCTGTAGGCCTGATAAGCGCAGCGCATCAGGCAATTTTTCGTTTGTTTCTGTCTCAAAAACGGGCTACTGCCCCAAACTACTGCAATCCTTGTTCGGGTAAAATTTACCCGCCGTATCGGGCGCTAATACTTTGGTCGGCGCACCGGTATCCGGGTTAGCCTCAAGCGTAAAGTGACCTTCTACAGACAGTAACACGGATTTTTCACTGTTACCGCGCGCAGCCAGGTAGCCCCGTTCCAGCTCTGCGTTATTCGCCACCATGAAACGTTTTCCGGTCGCGCAATCAGTAAAGGTCGCCGCATCAGCCATATAAAAATACATGCCACGCAGAGTCATCGGTGTCATGGGGAGGCTGGACTTTGCAGGTTCCAGCGTGTAGTTGAACTGCGATTCAATCGGATTACCTTCACGATCGAGCATCTCCAGCGCATCCCCTTTCGCCCGATAATATGACTTTTCACCTTTGCTGTCGGTTAATACCAGCTTGTCAGCGGTTCGCGCCCATGTACCGTAGGAAGCGAAAGAGGAAGGCTCTTCACGCGCCCCCAGATAACGTTCATTCATCACCCATGTTCCGTCTTTTTCGAGGAACAGAGAGGTTTCGATTCCTTCGCAATCGGCACACGGCAGCACGCCGCGCCAACTTTGCGGCATCGGTTTCAGTTCGGCAGCCTGCGCCGGGGAAAGCGTATCGACTTCGGCCCGATTATTACATCCCATTAGAGTAAAGAGGCTGATTACAGCCATCGCCGTCACTATCGCTTTTTTCACCATCCATTCCTTACTTTTTATTCCCGACCGCTGCGCACTTTGCCGCGCATCGCCTTCACGCTTGATTTTTGTGCTTTCGATACCAGCCTGCGCTCTTTCGATGCACGGGTGGGGCGCGTGGGTCGCCGGGCTTTTTGTTCTGTTGTTAAATCTTTAATCACAGCCACCAGCCGGGCCAGCGCCGCTTCACGGTTTAGCTCCTGGCTGCGGTATTCCTGTGCCTTAATGACAATCACTCCATCACTGCTGATCAAATGATGGCTGGCGGCGAGCAGGCGCTCTTTATAATACTCTGGCAGGCTGGACGCCCGAATGTCAAAACGCAGATGAATAGCCGTTGAGGTCTTATTAACATGCTGCCCGCCCGCACCCTGCGCACGAATGGCGGTGATCTCAAGCTCACCATCGGGGATAGCGACATGTCGGGAAATCACAATCATGAAGGTTGTTGCCAGGCGGTTAAGTTCACTTCCAGATTATTCTTATCATCCGATAACCAGATAACACCATCCTGAATCGTTGCCTGCAGCGTCATGGTACGATCGGCAAAGGCGCTCACTTTTGCCAGTTGCTCGTCGTCCAGATACCAGACGGAAAGATTGGCAAACTGCGCGCATTTGCTCTGATTTTGCTGCCACCAGATTTGCGCGGCCCGACTATTATAGGCAAACAGCGCCACTTCTGCGGCCTGAGTACAGGCTTTCTTAACCCGCCGCTCATCCGGCAGCCCCAGCTCAATCCACAAATCAATACCCAGGTGATCGTTACGCAGCCACGCTTCCGGCTCATCATCGGCACACAAGCCACGGGTAAATTGCAAACGTTCATCAGCATATTTCAGCCACGCCAGCAGGCGCAGCATCATACGCTCCTGGGTTTCTGAAGGATGGCGCGCCAGCGTCAGAGAGGCATCGAGAAACTGGTTGCGGTCGAGATCGGCTACATTAACCGTCGCTTTATAAATTGTCGCTTTAAGCGCCATAAGAAAACTCCTTTCGAATCAGGAGGCCATTGTAACGGAATACGTGCAGTTGCGACGCTGATATTGCAGAAATGAGTGTGGTATAGTCACCTTGCGAAACAGAGTTTATCTTCGTAGGCTTAGACTTGCATCCACGGTTAAGTCAGAGTGCTGACAGGAGGGCATGTGGAAAAATATTGTGAGTTAATACGCAAGCGGTACGCGGAAATCGCCAGCGGAGACTTAGGATACGTTCCGGACGCGCTGGGCTGCGTTTTGAAAGTGCTGAAGAAATGGCTGCCGACGACGCCCTTTCAGAGGCTGTCAGGGAAAAAGCAGCATACGCTGCGGCAAACTTACTGGTGAGCGATTATGTCAATGAATGATACGTATCAACCAATCAATTGTGATGATTACGATAATCTTGAGCTCGCCTGCCAGCATCATTTAATGCTGACACTTGAGATGAAAGATGGTGAAAAATTGCAGGGGAAGGCCAGCGATTTAGTCTCCCGCAAAAATGTGGAGTATCTGGTCGTCGAAGCCGCTGGCGAAACCCGCGAGCTACGTCTGGATAAAATTACCAGCTTTAGCCACCCGGAAATCGGTACGGTGGTGGTGAGCGAGTCCTGATTCACTTTTGCCGGATGCGACGCTTGATACGTCTTATCCGGCTTTCACTTACTAAGCGTTTCTCTGCCAGACAAAACTTACGCCATTCTCACCTTCAGCCACACCGTCTTGCGTCACAAAAACCTCCGCCGCCGCAATCAGCGTTTCGCCATAAAACAGCAACGGCGTAGTGTCGCGCAACCACGGCGGCACGCCCAGTTCCTGCCAGATTTTCTTTATCTTACGCCCACCGTTGCGCCCGACAATATGCAGCAATCCCGACGCTTTAAAACGCACGCTGACCGCTTCGTCTGCACGCGGAGGGCGAATATCTCCACCCGCAATAAGTTGCACACTTCCCAGACTTGCCGGTAATTCCAGCGGCTGTTGCCACGCCTGCCACGGCACAACCGTTTCGCTTTGTCCGGCAACGGATTTAATCCACCACAATTGCGACTGATAGCGACGTATTTCAAACGCACCAAATCGCAAGCAAGGAGAAGCATCTTCCCGCGCCAGCGCCACTTCTTGCCAGATGCGCACCATCGCGTCGCGGGAAGGCATCGGAGCATTCTGCCCTGCCAGCCAGCGGCGGATAATCGCCGCGCGACGGGCGTCGCTCATCGTCATCATTGGCGCAATCTGCAACGTCCCCTGCGGCGTTTGACAGTGCGCTAAATCATCCGCCAGCAGTTCATCTAACAGGCTCTCTTGTTCAGCGCAAAGTGCGGCGCTGCGGGCCGTTGCTTCGGTAAAATGCGGCCAACGCTGCTGCAATAACGGCACCACGCGCAGGCGCAGGAAATTACGATCGTAGGAATCATCCTGATTACTTTCGTCTTCAATCCAGCGTAAATCATGCTCACGCGCCCACAGCTCCAGTTCTCCCCGCGTGCGGGCGAGCAACGGGCGGATAAGCCGCGTTCCGGCAAAATCGGAGACTTCCCCCATAGCCGAAAGCCCGGCAGGGCCGCTACCGCGTTTTAGCGCCAGCAGAAAGGTTTCACATTGATCGTCAAGATGCTGCGCGGTAACCAGCACTTCGCCAGGCAGAAGTGTACGTGCAAATGCCTGATAACGCGCCTGCCGTGCCTGCCCCTCAATGCCTAGCCCTTCTTGCGCAAGTTGTACACGCTCAACCACCAGCGGCACCTGCCAATGCTGGCAGATGTCCTCGCAATGCGTAACCCAGGCGTCGGCATTGGCACTTAAACCGTGATGCACATGAATAGCGCGCAGAGTGACGCCCGGTTTTTCCGTCCGCCACTGCACAAGCTGATGCAGCAGAACGGTGGAGTCAAGCCCGCCGCTAAAGGCCACCAGAATCTGGCGTGAGGTGAGAAGTTGTCTATTCAGCGTGAGTGTCATTATGGTGCGATTTTACAGTAGCAATGCCCGGCACGTTACCGGGCAAATGCGGCGATGACAAGCCTTACTGCTCATACAGTTCCAGCGGCAGCCCGTCAGGATCGTTAAAGAACGTGAAGCGTCTTTGCGTGTGTGGATCGACACGGATGGCTTCACACTTCACGTTATGGCTTTGCAAGTGCACCACTGCCGCATCGATATCATCAACGCTAAACGCCAGATGCCGCAGGCCGCAGGCTTCCGGTCGGCTGGGGCGCTCCGGCGGGAACGGAAATGAGAAAAGTTCAATCACATATTGCCCGTTAAGCGCCAAATCCCCTTTCCACGAATCGCGCTCTTCACGATAGACTTCACTTTGCAGCGTGAAGCCGAGAATATCGCAGTAGAAAGCTTTGCTCACCGCATAATCCGTCGCAATAATCGCAATATGGTGAACCTGTTTTAAACCCAACATAGAATCTCCTGCATTGATATGATACGCACGTGCATCGCGATATATTGATAATACGCATAAATTGCAGGAAAGATGAATCAGACATTTACACTGACTTTAAAACAACATCTCAAACGCCTGTAATAGCGGTTGAGATGCGGTGTGGTGAAGCGTTTTACGGGAGATTACTCTGCGCTATTCTTGCTAACACTCTCAGCAATGCGGCGCAAATATTCGTTATTCTTAAACGCTATCATAATTAATTCGAAAGTCATACGACAGCTTATAAGACCAATGACGGTATAAGCTAACCCTAAGAGAAAGTTTCCGCTAAATATGGAGAAGACACCGCCTATCAGTGTCAGCACCATAGCCAGCCAGTAAAAAAACACCAGTACACGCGGCATAAGAAGACGATCAAATCCTAAAATTGCTTTCATATTTTATCCTTAAAAATTCTATGAGCCTGATAAATTTATATTATTTTTAACTACTGTGTATATTGGTATATGCCTCCGAAATCGGAGTTATCAACATGAGTTCAAGAGTTTTTGGGATGAGGGAAATGAAAGTAAGATTATCTAAATGTATTTATAATATGACTAAATAAACCACATACAAAAAAGGTCACCGAAGTGACCCTTTTCAGAACATTTGCTGATTACGCGTAGCCGTAGCTCATCAGGCGCTGATAACGACGATTTTTTAAATCTTCAGTGCTTAACACGTCGAGATCGGCCAGATCCGCCAGCAGTTGCGCTTTCAAAGACGCCGCCATCGCTTCCGGGTTACGGTGAGCGCCGCCCAGCGGTTCCGGGATGATGGAGTCGATCAATTTCAGTTCTTTCAGACGCGGAGCGATGATGCCCATCGCTTCAGCCGCCAGCGGCGCTTTATCGGCGCTCTTCCACAGAATGGAAGCACACCCTTCCGGCGAGATAACAGAATAGGTGCTGTATTGCAGCATATTCACTTTATCGCCCACGCCAATCGCCAGCGCGCCACCAGAACCACCTTCACCAATAACGGTACAAATAGTCGGTACGCTCAGGCGAGACATTTCACGCAGGTTACGCGCGATGGCTTCAGACTGACCACGCTCTTCTGCGCCCACGCCTGGATATGCCCCCGGTGTGTCGATAAAGGTGATGATTGGCATCTTAAAGCGTTCAGCCATTTGCATCAGACGCAGTGCTTTGCGGTAACCTTCTGGCGCTGGCATACCAAAGTTACGGCGAATTTTTTCTTTGGTTTCACGACCTTTCTGGTGACCAATAATCATCACCGGACGACCATCGAGACGGGCGATACCACCAACGATAGCTTTGTCATCTGCATACGCGCGATCACCTGCCAGTTCGTCAAATTCATCAAATGCCAGGCGAACGTAATCCAGGGTATAAGGACGCTGTGGATGGCGAGCCAGTTGCGCAATTTGCCATGCACCGAGATCGGCGAAGATTTTACGCGTCAGTTCTACGCTTTTTTCACGCAGACGATGCACTTCTTCATCGATGTTAATATCCAGTTTCTCATCCTGGCGGCTAACCGCAGTCAGAGAATCGATTTTCGCTTCCAGCTCTGCAATCGGCTGTTCAAAATCAAGGAAATTCAGACTCATAGTATTCCTGTATTAGTCAAACTCCAGTTCCACCTGCTCCGAACCAATGAGGCCACGGAGATCGTTTAATAAACGATCGCTCGGAGAGACACGCCACGTCGCGCCAAAACGCAACCGCGCACGTGCATCCGCCCTCTGATAGTAGAGATGTACTGGAATTGTCCCAGAGCGGTGGGGTTCCAGAGACTGACGGAGTCGGTTTAAAAGCTGGTCATCAATTTGCCTGTCCGTCAGCGAGATAGCAAGCCCGCGAGCATATTTTTCCCGGGCTTCGTCAATATCCATCACTTCGCGAGCGGTCATTTTAAGCCCACCGCTGAAGTCATCAAAGCTGACCTGTCCGCTGACGATAAGTATGCGGTCTTTTTCCAGCAATTGCTGGTATTTATCCAGGGCGTCAGTAAACAACATGACTTCCAGCCGCCCGGAACGGTCATCCAGCGTGCAGATACCGATACGATTGCCGCGCTTGGTGACCATAACCCGCGCGGCAATAACGAGCCCCGCAGCCGTGGTGACTTTACCACGTTCTGTCGGGTGCATGTCTTTCAGCCTTACGCCTCCGACATAACGCTCAATCTCTTTTAAATACTGGTTGATAGGGTGGCCCGTCAGGTACAGACCTAACGTTTCACGTTCCCCATCTAACACCACCTGTTCCGGCCACGGCTGGCAGCTAGCGTAAGATTGTTCAATTTGCTCCGGCTCTTCCGCCAGTACGCCAAACATATCGGCCTGGCCGATGGCTTCTGCTTTCGCGTGTTGATCTGCCGCTTTTAACGCATCGCCCAGCGAGTTCATCAGCGCCGCGCGGTGTGGCCCCAGACGGTCAAACGCCCCGGACATGATCAGTTTTTCCAGCACACGACGGTTCAACTTTTTGGTGTCGGTGCGGGCGCAGAGATCAAACAGTTCGCGAAAGTAGCCGCCTTTATTACGGGCTTCGATGATGGCCTCAATTGGCCCCTCACCTACCCCTTTGATGGCGCCAATACCATACACGATTTCGCCGTCATCGTTGACGTGGAAATGGTAAAGACCGGAGTTTATATCTGGTGGCAGGATTTTCAGCCCCATCCGCCAGCACTCATCCACCAGGCCAACCACCTTCTCGGTATTATCCATATCGGCGGTCATCACCGCCGCCATAAACTCTGCCGGATAGTGCGCTTTCAGCCATAACGTTTGATATGACACCAAAGCATAGGCCGCAGAGTGCGATTTGTTAAATCCGTAACCGGCGAATTTCTCCACCAGGTCGAAGATTTTCATCGCCAGTTCGGCGTTGATCCCGTTCTTTTCTGCACCTTCAGCAAAAACAGAACGCTGCTTAGCCATCTCTTCCGGCTTTTTCTTACCCATCGCACGACGCAACATATCTGCACCGCCGAGGGTATAACCAGAAAGTACCTGGGCAATCTGCATTACCTGTTCCTGATACAGGATAATGCCGTAAGTCGGTTCCAGTACTGGTTTCAGACTTTCATGCTGCCACTGCACGTCCGGATAGGAGATCTCTTCGCGACCATGTTTACGGTCGATAAAGTTATCCACCATCCCTGATTGCAACGGACCGGGGCGGAATAGTGCCACCAGTGCGATCATATCTTCGAAGCAGTCAGGTTGCAGACGCTTGATCAGGTCTTTCATGCCGCGCGATTCAAGCTGGAATACCGCCGTGGTTTCCGAGCGTTGCAGCATGTCAAAACTTTTCTTGTCATCCAGCGGGATCGCAGCGATATCCAGCGGCGGCTCGCCATTCTTCGCCCGCCGCTTGTTGATCATCTCCAGCGCCCAGTTGATGATGGTGAGCGTACGCAAACCGAGGAAGTCGAACTTCACCAGCCCGGCGTATTCAACGTCGCTTTTATCAAACTGCGTGACCGGATGTTTGCCCTCTTCATCGCAATAAAGCGGCGCAAAATCGGTAATTTTGGTCGGCGCGATAACCACCCCACCGGCGTGTTTACCGGCGTTACGGGTGACCCCTTCCAGTTTGCGCGCCATGTCGATCAGCGCCTTAACTTCTTCGTCCGCTTCGTAGATTTCCGGCAGTTGCGGCTCTGCTTCAAACGCTTTCGCCAGCGTCATCCCCGGATCGGGCGGGATCAGTTTCGAGATACGATCGACAAAGCCATACGGATGCCCCAGCACGCGGCCTACGTCGCGGATCACCGCTTTTGCCGCCATCGTACCGAAGGTGATGATCTGCGATACCGCATCGCGACCGTACATGTCCGCCACGTGTTCGATAACCTGGTCGCGTTTCTCCATACAGAAGTCAACGTCGAAGTCAGGCATGGAGACACGCTCCGGGTTAAGGAAACGTTCGAACAGCAGGTCAAATTCCAGCGGATCGAGGTCGGTGATTTTCAGCGCATAAGCCACCAGAGAACCCGCACCGGAGCCACGACCTGGCCCTACCGGTACGCCGTTATCTTTCGACCACTGGATAAATTCCATAACGATGAGAAAGTAGCCGGGGAAGCCCATCTGGTTGATAACCTGAAGTTCAGTATCCAGACGTTCGTCATATTCCGGGCGACGCTTAAGACGTTCTTCCTCGTCAGGGAATAAAAATGCCAGACGCTCTTCCAGCCCTTCTTTTGCGCGCTTGACCAGATAATCTTCGGTGCTCATGTCCCCGGTCGGGAACTGTGGCAGGAAGTATTCGCCAAGACGCACAGTCACGTTACAACGTTTGGCGATCTCAACGGTGTTGGCAAGGGCTTCGGGGATGTCGGCAAACAGCTCGCACATCTCCTCTTCGCTACGCATATATTGCTGCGGCGAATAATTACGTGGGCGTTTAGGATCATCGAGGGTAAAGCCGTCGTGGATCGCGACGCGGATTTCGTGCGCGTCAAAGTCGCTGCTGTCGATAAAGCGCACGTCGTTGGTCGCCACGACGGGCAAACCGCGCGCTTCCGCCAGTTCTACCGCCGCGTGCAGATAGCTTTCTTCGTCCGGCCTGCCGGTGCGAATCAATTCGAGAAAATAGCGATCCGGGAAGTGTTCTTCATAAAACGCGACACACTCATCTACCAGCGCGCTGTTACCACGCAAAAGGCTGCGCCCGACGTCGCCCATGCGCCCGCCGGAAAGGAGGATCAGCCCTTCGTTTAATTCGATAAGCCAGTCGCGATCGATGATTGGCCCGGCTGCACCGTACCCGCGCTGATACGCTTTTGAGATCAGCAACGTCAGATTCTGATAGCCGGTATTGTTCGCCGCCAGTACCGTCAGGTGAGTTAACTCATCCCCCAACAGATCGCACTGGACGTTAAAATCCGCCCCGACGATGGGCTTAATCCCTGCGCCATGTCCCGCTCCGTAGAACTTCACCAGACCGCAAAGGTTGGTAAAATCGGTGATCGCCAGTGCTGGCATACCCAACGCCGCCGCCTTTTTTACCAGCGGCGCGGTTTTTGCCAGGCCATCGATCATCGAGTAGTCGCTGTGCACCCGTAGGTGAACGAAACGTGGTTCAGACATCTTCAGATTCCGGTTTACTTAATCTCGACACAAGAATCAGGACGCAAGTCCCAGTGCGCGTTTGACAGGGCCAAAGCTGCGCCGATGGTGTTCGGTCGCGCCGTGTTCAGCCAGTTTTTCAAGATGAAAAGCTGTTGGATACCCTTTGTGTTGGGCAAAACCATATTGTGGATAAACGATGTCCAGCGCCGCCATTTCAGCGTCGCGCGTGACTTTCGCCAGAATAGACGCGGCACTGATTTCCGGCACGCGGCTGTCGCCTTTAACTACAGCCATCGACGGCATCGGTAATTTCGGACAGCGGTTACCATCAATCAACACATATTCCGGCGCAATATGCAGCCCCGCAACCGCACGCTGCATCGCCAGCATGGTCGCGTGTAGAATATTCAGTTCGTCGATTTCATGGGGTTCCGCGCGACCCAGACTCCAGCTTAACGCTTTCTCTTTAATCTCTTCATACAGCGCCAGACGGCGTTTTTCGCTCAGCTTTTTGGAATCATTCAGCCCGACAATCGGACGCGCCGGGTCGAGGATCACGGCAGCGGTGACAACCGCGCCAACCAACGGCCCGCGCCCGACTTCATCCACACCCGCAACAAGCTGCGTGTGCGGATAAACAAATTCGATCATTGTGCTAACTCCAGAACGGCTTGTGCCGCCTGCTCATCGGCATTGCAGCGGATCTGCTGATGCAGTTCGCGGAAGGTGTCGTGCATTGCGTGGCTGGTTTTACCATCCGCCAACAACGGTAACAGCGCCGCAGCCAGTTTTTGCGGCTCACACTCTTCCTGCAATAACTCTTTGACTAACTCTCTGCCCGCCAGCAAATTGGGTAGAGAGACATAATCAGTTTTCACCAGTCGCTTCGCCAGCCAGAAGGTGAAAGGCTTCATGCGATACCCCACCACCATCGGGCATTTCGCCAGCATACACTCGAGTGCCGCCGTGCCCGACGCCAGTAACGCCGCATCGCTTGCCACCATCGCCTCACGCCCCAATCCATCTAAGAGATGAACAGCAAGGTCTGGCGCAACTTCAGCTTTGATGCATTCAAACTGCTCGCGGCGTTTGGCATTCACCAGCGGCACCACAATCTCAAGATCGGGATATGTCTGGCGCAAAAGCTGGGCCGTTTTCAGGAAATCGGCACTAAGCATCTCAACTTCCGCGCCACGACTGCCAGGCAGCAACGCCAGGCAGTGGGCATCGTGAGGGATACCCAACACATCACGGGCGGCGTTTTTATCTGGATCTAACGGCATGGCATCAGCCATGGTGTGACCGATAAAACGGCACGGCACGTTGTATTTGTCATAAAACGCTTTTTCGAAAGGCAGAAATGCGAGCACCAGATCGGTGGCTCTGCCTATTTTGAAAACGCGTTTCTGTCGCCACGCCCACACGGACGGACTGACGTAGTGAATGGTTTTGATACCCTGCTTTTTGAGGTTACCTTCGAGGGTAATATTGAAGTCAGGCGCATCAATGCCGACAAAAACATCTGGCTTTAGCTCACCAAAACGTTTCGTCAGATCGGCTCGAATATGCAATAAGCGACGCAAACGACCGAGCACTTCAACAATGCCCATCACCGCCAGCTCTTCCATTTCGTACCAGGCTTCGCAGCCTTCAGCCTGCATCCGTGGCCCGGCAACACCAACAAAACGGGCGTTGGGCACACGTTCTTTCAGAGCGCGGATTAAACCGGCTCCCAGGATATCGCCGGAGGTTTCTCCGGCGACCAGGGCAATCGTTAATGGACGCTGTTCAGCCATTAACGAATCAGACCGCGCGTTGAGCGTGCAAAGAAATCGGTAAACGCTTTCACTTCCGGATAAGTTTCCGCCAGTTCAGCAATTTCCGGTTTCACTTCATCGAGCGTTTTTCCGCTGCGATAAATCAGCTTATACGCATTGCGGATAGCGGTAATCGCCTCACGACTAAAACCGCGACGCTTCAGCCCTTCGATATTGACACCGAACGGCGTTGCGTGGTTACCCTGCGCAATGACATAAGGAGGGACGTCCTGCGCCACACCGGAGCAACCGCCAACCATCACGTGCGCACCAATGATGCAGAACTGATGGACTGCGGTCATGCCGCCGATGATCGCGAAGTCATCTACCGATACGTGCCCCGCCAGCGTTGCGTTGTTGGCGAGAATACAGCGGTTACCTACCGTACAATCGTGCGCAATGTGAGCATTGATCATCAGTAAGTTGTCGCTGCCCACCTTCGTCAATCCACCGCCCTGGACTGTGCCACGATGAATGGTGACGCTTTCGCGAATGCGGTTACGATCGCCGATTTCCACACGGGTCGGTTCGCCAGCATATTTCAGATCCTGGTTAACTTCGCCGATGGAGGCGAACTGATAAATCTCATTGTCGCGACCAATTTTAGTATGGCCATTCACGACAACGTGAGATTTCAGTACGGTACCCTCACCAATTTCGACATGGGGTCCAACGATACAAAAAGGACCAATGTGAGCATTGGCGCCAATCGACGCGCCCTCTTCCACAATGGCGGTTGGATGCACAAAGGCGGATTTATCAATCACGTATCAGGCCTCCCGGCTACGAGCACACATCATCGTTGCTTCGCAAACTACTTTACCGTCGACCAGAGCAACCCCTTTAAAACGGGTCAGGCCACGGCGCGTTTTTTCGAAAGTGACTTCCATGATCATTTGATCGCCTGGCACGACCGGGCGCTTAAAGCGCGCTTCGTCAATACCGGCGAAGTAGTACAGCTCACCCGGTTCCAGTTTTCCTACGCTTTTAAACGCCAGAATACCTGTTGCCTGTGCCATTGCTTCCAGAATCAGCACACCCGGGAAAATCGGTTTTCCAGGGAAATGGCCCTGGAAGAATGGCTCATTGACAGAGACATTTTTTACTGCGCGCAGAAAACGACCTTCTTCAAAATCCAGCACGCGATCCACCAGTAAGAACGGGAAACGGTGTGGCAGAAGTTCTAAAATCTCTTCAATCTGCAGAGTATGAGTGTTAGTAGTCAAGATACTCTTCCTGTCAAAATATAAGAAACGACAATAATAACACGGCCTGCCGCAATCGTAAGAATGAGACAGGCCGTAAAGTTTGGCGAACAAAAGATGGAACGTTAGTCTTGTTGATTAACCTTGCGCTCAAGCGATTTCAGACGCTTGCTCATATCATCAATGTTCATCACCAGTGCAGCGGTTTTGCGCCAGACTTTGTTGGGTTGCAGCGGAATGCCTGAGGAATAGACGCCAGGTTCAGTGATAGGACGCATCACCATACCCATGCCCGTAACCGTCACTTTATCGCATATTTCCATATGCCCGTTGATTACGCTGGCACCGCCGATCATGCAGTAACGACCAATTTTCAGGCTGCCCGCCATAATGACGCCACCGGCAACCGCCGTATTGTCGCCAATCACAACGTTATGTGCAATCTGGCACTGGTTATCAATGATCACGCCATTACCGATAATGGTGTCATCCAGAGCACCACGATCGATGGTAGTACAGGCGCCGATCTCCACGCGATCGCCAATAATCACGCGACCAATCTGAGGGATCTTCACCCAGTTACCCCGATCGTTGGCATAGCCAAAACCGTCCGCACCTACCACCGTTCCGGATTGGATCAGGCAATTCTGACCGATCTGGATCTCATGGTAAATGGTTACGTTCGCCCAAAGGCGCGAACCTGCGCCGATTTTGCTGTTTTTACCAACGAAGCAACCGGCACCAATAATCACGTTATCGCCCAGCTCAACACCGGACTCAATCACCGCGTTCGCGCCAATCGAAACGTTGTTACCCAGCTTCGCCGTCGCGTCGATCACTGCACTGGGTGCAATGTCCTGCGCGGGCTGCGGCGTGGTATCTAAAATTTGCGCCATGCGCGCGTAAGTCAGGTAGGGATTCTTCACTACCAGCGCGGCACTTTTCGCGAAAGGAAGATCGTCCTGGGTCATGACAACCGCAGACGCCTGGCACAAGCCTAAATGCTCACGGTATTTTGGGTTAACCATGAACGTGATGTGACCTGTTTGTGCAGATTGCATGGACGCAACGCCGGTGATGACGATATCGCCATCACCGTGTAGTTCTGCATCCAACTGCTGCGCTAAATCAGCCAGTCGAATTGAAGGCATTACTTATTTAACCTGTTTCAGTACGTCGGCAGTGATGTCTTTTACATCGCTGCTGTTGTAAGCAACGGCGTTTGCATCAACAACCAGATCGATATCCTGGCTGTTGGCAACGGATTTCACAGCAGTCTGGATACGAGTAACCAGTTTGCCGCGTTCTTCGTTGGAACGACGTGCGCGATCCTGCTCAAAAGCCTGCGCTTTCTGAGCAAAAGTCTGGCGCTGAGCCATCACGTCTTTTTCCAGCTTAGTACGATCGCTACCGGCTTTCATAGACTGCAGCTTTTTCATTTTAGCTTGCAGATCGGTTTCCATACGCTGCAGTTCGCTGGCACGGCCTTTGAACTCATTTTCCAGCGTGTTAGAAACACCAGTTTTCTGTGCTACCTGCTGGAACAGGCTGCCCATATTGACGATTGCAATTTTGTCAGCCGCCTGAGCAGAAGTTGCCAGTGCTAAACCGAGACCTGCAGCTAATAACCACTTTTTCACAATAAACTCCTTACCATCCCATTTGCACCGGAGGGTGCAGTTCTTTGCGTGGCCCGGCGATCTTATATTGATCGCCTAAAGTCATCGCTACACTACCACTACATTCCTTTGTGGAGAACACTTACCAGGTTTTACCGATGTTAAACTGGAACTGTTCTGCCTTGTCTCCATCGTACTTTTTGAACGGCTGGGCGTAGGAGAACACCAACGGCCCCAATGGGGACATCCATTGTAATGCGATACCCGCAGACATACGGATATTGCTTGGATCGCTATAGTCCGGATATCCAGAATATTGGCTGGAATCCCAGTTTGTATCCCAAACGGTGCCCATATCCCAGAAGAAGGAAGTACGAACCGAGTTAGCATACTTGTCGCTAATGAACGGCGTCGGGGTGATGAGTTCGAGGCTGGCAACCGCCATGGCGTTACCACCTACAGCATCATCCGATTTACACAGGTCTTTCGCTCCGTCCTGAGTCGCACATTCGTAATCGTAGTCCGGGTCATAATTACTGGCCTGATGCGGGAAGTAAACTGCTTTCGGACCAATGGTGTTGGACTGGAAGCCACGCACGGTGCTGGAACCACCGGCATAGAAGTTCTCGTAGAACGGCATCTCTTTGCCGCCTAAACCATCACCGTAACCCCAACGAGTACGACCCAGAACAACCCATTTGTGATCGTCATCGATCGGTACATAAGTCGCTGTGTCTAACGTCACTTTGTAGTATTCGTTATCCGATCCCGGAATGGTCACTTTACCGGTCAGGTTGACACGTGAACCATCTGTCGGGAAGTAACCACGGTCAAGCTTGTTATAGGTCCAACCATAGTTGAACGTGAAGTCGTCCGTTTTGAAGCTATTATCCTGATCAGAGGTACTCGGATGTTCACCCATAGAGTACAGATAACGCCACATCGCAACCTGCGGCTGCATGTTGGACAGGGAGTTATGCACATAACCCAGACCTGCACGCAACGAGTTATATTCGTTGATCGGGAAGCCCAACGTCACGTCTGTACCATAACTCTTGTTGGTATAGTCGGACAGGTCGGCGTCATCTGCCTGGAAGTCATTATAGAAGAGACGGCCACCGAGGCTTACGCCATCTACGGTGAAGTACGGGTTGGTTACCGACAGTTCAGCATAGGTCTGGTAATCGTTTTTGGTTCCGTTGATACCAACAGCATAACCCGTACCTAACCAGTTATCCTGTTGCACGCCAGCCTGGAAGCTCACGCCACTTTCAGTACCGTAACCAATACCAAAGTTGAAGCTACCGGTGTTACGTTCTTTGACCTTGTAGACCACATCAACCTGATCCGGGCTACCCGGAACACGCTGAGTGTCAGTGTCGACTGTTTCAAAGAAGCCCAGACGATTCAGACGCTCTTTACCCTGATCGACCAGATCGCTACCCAGCCATGCCCCTTCCATCTGGCGCATTTCACGGCGCAGAACAGCATCTTTCGACGTGTCGTTACCTTCAAAACGGATCTTACGCACATAGAAACGGTTACCCGCATCAACGTTCACACGTAATTTAACGGTCTTGTCGGCATCGTTAATTTCAGGCATCGACTGTACGCGCGGATAGGCATAACCATAGCGACCGAGAAGCTTTTTAATGTCATCTTCCATTTTGGTCACTTTGGTGCCGTTATACAGCTCGCCCGGCTCGATCTTAGTCAACTGCTCAATTTCAGCGGAGTGCCCGGCAAGGTTACCGCTCACTTCAACGCCAGAAAGCTTGTACTGATCGCCTTCGGTGATGTTCACCGTGACGTAGATACCTTTTTTATCCGGCGTCAGACTGACCTGGGTCGAGTCGATGTTGAAACGGGCATAACCGCGATCCAGATAGTAACTGCGCAGGGTTTCAAGGTCGCCCGCCAGTTTCTGTTTCTGGTATTTACGATCGCCTACCACGTTCCACCACGGCACTTCGTCACGCAGCTGGAAATGAGAGATCAGTTCGTCGGTGGTGAAAGCATGGTTACCAACAATATTGATTTGTTGGATTTCTGCTGACACACCTTCCTGGAACACCAGTTTAAGGTCAACACGGTTACGCGGCAGTGGAGTCACGACAGCTTTTACGCTGGCGCTATATTTACCGACGCTGTAGTAGAAGTCTTCCAGACCTTTTTCGATATCAGCAATGGTGGTGCGATCAAGAGATTCGCCCACACGCACGCCAGAAGCCTCGAGGTTTTGCTTCAGCATGTCATCTTTCACCGATTTGTTCCCGGAGAAAGTGATGCTGGCAATGGTCGGACGTTCTTTTACCTGAACCAGAAGGGTATCACCATCACGAAGGACACGAACATCCTCAAAGTTGCCGGTAGCAAACAGAGCGCGAATGGTATTACTGATATCTTCATCATTAACCGTGTCGCCTGTGCGCACCGGCATACTGAGGAGGGCCGCACCAACGGCGACACGCTGAAGGCCTTCGAAATGAATATCTTTCACTACGAACCCTTCAGCACCGTATACGGTGGCGCTGCTAAACAGCAGCGACGCTATGAGCAACTTTTTCATCGCCATCGTTATTATGCGTTCTTCCTAACTAACTCTCATAACCGAGAGAAATCATTGAAAAGTGCAAGCCCCATTAACAGCACCAGCAGAATCGAGCCAATGCGATAACAAAAGTCTTGAACCCGCTCGGATACCGGTCCGCCCTTGATCTTTTCGATCGCAAGGAACAGCAGATGCCCCCCGTCAAGTACGGGCAACGGAAACAGGTTAATTATCCCTAAGTTCACGCTAATAAGCGCAAGAAACGGTAGATAATAAACAACCCCGAGTTCCGCTGTCATCCCAGCCCCCTTGGCGATAGAGATCGGCCCACTGAGGTTGTTCAGTTTCACATCACCGGTGATCAATTTTCCCAGCATACTGACCGTCAGCTTCATCAACTGCCACGTTTTGTCCGTGGCTTCGACGATGGCGTTGAACGGCCCATACTGGCGTACAACTTTATACTCATCTGGCAAAGGAATGACTTTCGGCTCAATGCCGACAAAACCAATCGCCTTACCATTGCCCGGTTTGCTCTCCGGGACTAATGTTAAAGACAAGGGACTCCCCTGCCTTTCGATTTCCAACGCTAAGGATTTACCCGGATTATCCCGGACAAGCATCACAAAGGTCACCCATTGCGTTAATGGCTGACCATCGACTTTAACGATCCTGTCGCCTGCTTGCAAACCCGCCTTGTTTGCCGCCGAATTTGGCTGCACATTTTCCACTACAGGTTCAATTTGCGGCCCACGGGGACGAATCCCCAAAGAAGATACTGGATCTTCTTTATCAGGCTCAAACGCCCACTGACGTAAATCGAGCTTTACATCTCGCCGCTGGTCGCTACCAAATGGTGCTACGGTAATGATGGTGCTTTCATCACCAATTTTATCGACCAACTGCAAACGCACGGCATCCCAATCAGGCGTTTCGATACCATCTACGGCTTTTAGTTCCGTTCCTGGTGCAATTTGTGCTTGTGCAGCTATCGAATTGGCTGATATTTCACCAACCACCGGGCGTACGCCAGGCACACCAATGATAAAAACCAGCCAGTAAGCAAAGATAGCAAAAATGAAGTTTGCAACCGGACCTGCGGCAATGATCGCCGCACGTTGGCCAACAGATTTATTATTGAAGGCATGGTGGCGAAGCTCCGGAACAACCGGTTCAGCACGCTCATCCAGCATTTTGACATAACCGCCCAAAGGGATCAGGGCGATGACATATTCGGTGCCTAGCTTATCAGTTCGGCGCCAGAGCGCCTTACCAAAACCTATAGAGAAACGCTCAACGCGAACACCGCAACGCCGGGCAACCCAGAAATGACCAAATTCATGCACGGTGATAAGTACACCCAATGCAACGATGAACGAAGCCAAATCCCAGAGAAAACTCAGCATAATACCTTCCGTTAAAGCGTCCTGAATACCAGCAACAGCAGGCAAGCAAAGACCGGTACAGCAGCCGTCAGGCTATCAATACGATCCAAAATACCGCCATGTCCTGGAATTAAATGACCGCTGTCCTTAATTCCTGCTTCACGCTTAAACATGCTCTCGGTCAGATCGCCAAGCACTGAGGCTAACGCTGCGACAATAGAGCAAATGAGTAAGGTGACGGGTGCAACGTCCAGATTCGCCCACATGCCATAACCCCATGAGATTACCGCTGCGGTCGCGAGTCCGCCAATAAAGCCTTGCCAGGTTTTACCCGGAGAAACCTTCGGTGCCAGCTTATGTTTGCCAAACAATTTGCCAAACATATATGCGCCAGAGTCAGCGCCCCAGACCAGGATCATGACATAGAGCAGCCATATCGCGCCACTGTAATGATTCTCGTCATAGTGCCAGGCTCGTAACGCCAACATGCCCCAAAAGAAGGGAACAATAGTTAGCACGCCAAAGATAATGCGCAATGTTTTGGACTTACGCCATATTGTCGCGGAACCGGGATAGAATAACACCAGCAATAACGCGACAACCCACCAGCCAAGCGAAGCCCAAAGTGAGACCTCAACCAGTGGTTGATGGATATTTCGGTGATATTCCGGCAACAGAAAAAGCATCAGCGCCAACAATAACCCGCACAGCACCGCCAGCCATACCCGCTGCGAGCGAGAGGTAAAACCGCTAAGCTGTCCCCATTCCCACGCTGCCAGCATACAGACTACCAGCGTAACAATAGCGAACCCCACCGGCGGCAATAAAAATAGCGCCGCGATGACGACAGGTATTAAAACAAAAGCAGATATCAGGCGATACTTCAGCAAAAGCGACCCCCATCAGGCTGTTTCATCACCGGGCTCGGTGCCGCCGAAACGACGCTCTCGATTAGCAAAGGCATTTAGTGCCCCTTCAAAGTCTTGTTCATCGAAATCGGGCCAGAGAACATCTGTAAAGTAAAGTTCGGCATAGGCAATTTGCCAAAGCAAAAAGTTACTAATGCGATGCTCCCCCCCAGTCCTAATTACTAAATCTACAGGGGCCAGTTCATGCATACAGACATGCTGGTTTAGCATCTCTTCATCTATCTGATCCGGTTGCAGGTTTCCTTGCTGCACCTTTTCAGCCAGTTGCCTGACGCCCTGGACTATATCCCAACGTCCACCGTAGTTCGCCGCAATATTCAACGTCAGACCGGTATTCCCGGCAGTTAACGCTTCAGATTTACGAATACGTTCTTGCAAACGCGAGTTAAAACGACTGGTATCGCCAATAATACGCAGACGCACGTTATGTCGGTGCAGGCTTTTTACTTCGCTATCGAGCGCCCACACAAACAGTTCCATTAACGCACTGACTTCCTGCGCTGGTCGGTTCCAGTTTTCACTACTAAAGGCATACAGCGTTAACGCCTCAATACCGTTGTTGGCCGCAAAAGAGACCGCCCGGCGGACCGATTTAGCCCCGGCTTTATGCCCAAAGGCACGAATCTTCCCTTGCTTTTTTGCCCAGCGCCCGTTGCCATCCATAATGATCGCGACATGGCGACAGCCATGAACTGGCAATTTTTCGCTAAGTGGTTGAGTAGCAGACAACATCACGCGTTTCTTATTCCCTGACAGGGTTTACGGTACTCAGGAATACTGAAGCCTATACAAAAAAAAGCCGTGTAAAACCACGGCATACCTGACCTTAGAAAGCCAACTACTTACGATCAGATGGCGCAGACTATATCACTGAAGCCCTACGCTAACAAATAGCACGACTCTCTGTAGCCGGATTATCCTCAGCTTGCGAGACGCATCACCTCTTTTCTGGCGACCTCACGCGCACAGGCATCGACAGACAACACATCGTCCACGCATTGAGGTTCACGCATATCCATATTTTCCAGAACGGATAAATTCAATGCGGCGATATCCGTAAAGCGGATTTGTTGCGCAAGAAATGCAGCAACGGTGATTTCGTTTGCGGCATTCAATGCGGTCGTCGCAGCCTGGCCTTGTTCGAAAGCATCCATCGCCAGTTTCAGGCATGGATAGCGATCATAATCCGGTGCGGCAAATGTCAACGCACTCAGTTTGCAAAAGTCGAGCGGCTTCACGCCAGAGTTCACGCGATTCGGCCATGCCATGGTGTGGGCAATTGGCGTACGCATATCGGGTTCTCCCAGTTGCGCCAGAACGCTGCCGTCCTGATAACGCACCATTGAGTGAATCACTGACTGCGGGTGAATCAGCACTTCCATCTGGCTGGCACTGGCGTTAAACAACCAGCGAGCTTCAATGTATTCCAGACCTTTGTTCATCATGGTAGCCGAATCGACAGAAATTTTACGTCCCATCGACCAGTTCGGATGACGGCAGGCTTGATCGGGCGTCATTGTTGCCAAATCGTGCAATGGCGTCTCACGGAAAGGGCCACCAGACCCGGTAAGCAAAATGGACACCACGCCATTTTGCTCAAGGTCAGCGTATCCCAGATTGTGCTGGATAGGTTGCGGTAAACTCTGAAAAATGGCGTTATGTTCGCTATCGACCGGTAATAACTGCGCTTTACTCTGCTTTACGGCGTCCATAAACAGACGTCCACAGGTGACCAGTGATTCTTTGTTGGCCAGCAGTATGGTTTTACCCGCGCGGATAGCGGCAAGCGTAGGTAACAGGCCTGCAGCACCGACAATCGCCGCCATCACCTGATCAACATCTTCAAGCGCCGCCATATCACAGGCAGCCTGCTGACCGCTTAAGACTTCGGTGCAACTACCATGTTGTTGTAGCGTCGTTTTAAGAAGTTTCGCACTCGCTTCATCGTCCATTACGGCATAACGGGGAGAGAATTCCAGGCACTGTTCTACCATGCGAGTGACATTTTTGCCTGCCACCAGCGCAACTACGCGGAAGTGTTCGGGATTATGGCGCACCACGTCCAGCGTGCTGCAACCAATCGAGCCGGTCGAGCCCAGAATGGTGAGTTGCTTCATGAAACATCCAGAGTTGAGACAGAATAAAAAGCAAAACGCCGCCAGCCGATCCGCAAGGATCTACTGAGCGGCGTTTTTTGTCGTTCAAGAAATCAGAACTGCATCAGTTCTGCTTCTTTGTCTGCCAGCGCCGCTTCAATTTTCTTGATTGCAGCATCAGTCAGTTTCTGTACATCGTCCTGAGAACGGCGATCGTCGTCTTCGCTGATCTCTTTATCTTTCAACAGTGCTTTCACTTTATCGTTCGCATCACGACGCACGTTACGTACTGCAACACGCGCCTGTTCAGCTTCACCACGAACGATTTTAGTCAGATCTTTACGACGTTCTTCCGTCAGCGGCGGCAGCGGAACACGGATGTCGCTACCTGCAGAGTTCGGGTTCAGGCCGAGATCGGACGCCATAATCGCTTTTTCAACGGCCGGAGACATTGAACGATCAAACACGTTGATTTTCAGAGTGCGGGAATCTTCTACCGTTACGCTTGCCAGCTGACGCAGCGGCGTCGGCGTGCCGTAATATTCCACGACAATGCCATCCAGCAGGCTGGGAGAAGCACGACCCGTGCGTATTTTGCTGATTTGGGTTTTGAACGCTTCGACGCATTTGTCCATGCGTACTTCAGCATCTTTTCTGATATCGCTAATCACGTTACGAATCCTTGAAAACTTGTCTCAGTCAGACCAGACAGTCACACACAGTGGAAGTGTGCTAAGTATAGCCCTGATTAAACATATTACGGGTAATCGTCTGGATTATTAGGCTATTTTATTTGCCATTTTGCCCCCGGGCAGTGCTCGCCATCCTCACGTACTTATGTACGCTCCGGTTGCTGCGCGCTGACCGTGACCAAACTGCCTGCAACAATAACGCCTTATAACCAGACTTACGCCCCCGCGATACTTATGCGGAATCTTACCCTTATTTATCCATCACGGGAATTATTCCGTGATTAAAGTCCCTTCTTTTTCACCCATTACCACACGGCGCAGCGCACCCGGTTTATTCATGTTGAAAACACGAATCGGTAATTTGTGGTCACGAGCCAGCGTGAAGGCCGCCAGGTCCATTACTTTCAGCTCTTTTTCCAGAACTTCACTGTAGGTCAGCTGCTCGTACATAGTTGCAGTTGGATCTTTCGCCGGGTCAGCGGTAAACACACCGTCAACTTTGGTTGCTTTCAGCACCACATCGGCTTCAATTTCGATACCACGCAGGCAAGCTGCGGAGTCAGTGGTAAAGAATGGATTACCAGTACCGGCGGAGAGGATCACCACACGGTTGTTGCGCAACAGACTGATAGCTTCTGCCCAGCTGTAGCTGTCGCATACGCCATTCAATGGAATAGCGGACATCAGACGAGCGTTCACATAGGCGCGGTGCAGTGCATCACGCATTGCCAGACCGTTCATTACGGTAGCCAGCATCCCCATGTGGTCGCCCACAACGCGGTTCATACCCGCTTTCGCCAGACCAGCGCCACGGAACAGGTTACCCCCACCAATCACCACACCAACCTGAATACCCAGTTCAACCAGTTCTTTGATTTCCTGAGCCATGCGATCCAGTATGCTTGCATCAATACCGAAGCCTTCAGTGCCCTGCAGAGCTTCGCCACTCAACTTAAGCAGAATGCGTTTATAGACGGGTTTTGCATTGGTAGCCATGTTTCTTTCCTGAGACTGTCAACGATTGAAATGAATTAATACTAGCGACATTGTACGTCGCTTTTCAGCGCAGCCCCATAAGGGTTAGCTGAATTTACAAGATGGGCGCAAAAAGAAGCCGCCCTCAGGCGGCTCCTTTTCGATAATTAAGACTGCTTGGACATCGCAGCAACTTCTGCTGCAAAGTCAGTCTCAACTTTCTCGATGCCTTCACCCACTTCGAAGCGGATGAAGCCAGTCACTTCAGCGTTATGCTCTTTCAGCAGCTGACCAACAGTTTTTGCCGGTTCCATTACGAACGGCTGACCGGTCAGAGAAACTTCGCCGGTGAATTTCTTCATGCGGCCTTCAACCATTTTCTCTGCGATTTCTTTCGGCTTACCAGACTGCATCGCGATATCCAGCTGTACCTGGTATTCTTTCTCTACCACTTCAGCAGATACGTCTTCCGGCTTGATGAATTCCGGCTTGCTTGCAGCAACGTGCATAGCGATGTGTTTAACCAGCTCTTCGTCAGCGCCTTTAGCAGCAACCAGAACGCCGATACGCGCACCGTGCTGATAAGAACCCAGAACGTCGCCTTCCAGCGCAGCAACGCGGCGAATGTTGATGTTTTCACCGATTTTCGCTACCAGCGCAACGCGTTCTTCTTCGAACTGTGCTTTCAGAACTTCAACGTCAGTGATTTTGCCAGCTACAGCTGCGTCCAGAACTTTGTCTGCGAACGCCTGGAAACCAGCGTCTTTTGCTACGAAGTCAGTCTGGCAGTTAACTTCCAGAATGATGCCGTAGTTGCCGTCGATTTTGGTTTTGATCACGCCGTCAGCAGCAACGTTGCCTGCTTTTTTCGCTGCTTTGATAGCACCGGACTTACGCATGTTTTCGATTGCCAGCTCGATGTCGCCGTTAGCTTCAGTCAGTGCTTTTTTGCAATCCATCATGCCTGCGCCAGTACGCTCACGCAGCTCTTTTACCAGGGATGCGGTAATTTCAGCCATTCTAAAATCCTCGGAGATGTGATCTGCCCGGCATTAAACCGCACAGATATAAAAGTGAAAAAGGGAGCCATATGCAGGCCCCCTAACCAAACGTGTACTACCTGGTCTATAAGGGCTCGTACGAGCGTGCCTTATTACTCAGCTTCTACGAAGCTTTCTTCCGCCTGAGAAGCCAGATCCTGAGAACGGCCTTCACGTACGGTTGCAGCAACAGCGCCCAGGTACAGGGTCACAGCACGGATTGCGTCGTCGTTACCCGGGATAACGAAGTCAACACCGTCCGGATCAGAGTTGGTATCAACGATAGCAAATACCGGAATACCCAGGTTGTTTGCTTCTTTGATAGCAATGTGTTCGTGGTCAGCATCGATTACAAACAGAGCGTCCGGCAGACCGCCCATGTCTTTGATACCGCCCAGGCTGTTTTCCAGTTTCTCCAGCTCACGAGTGCGCATCAGCGCTTCTTTCTTGGTCAGCTTGTCGAAAGTACCGTCCTGAGACTGAGTTTCCAGGTCTTTCAGACGTTTGATGGACTGACGAACGGTTTTCCAGTTAGTCAGCATACCGCCCAGCCAGCGATGGTTCACGAAGAACTGGTCGCAGCTCAGAGCAGCGTCTTTCACCGCTTCGCTTGCAGCGCGTTTAGTACCAACGAAAAGGATTTTACCTTTGCGAGAAGCAATCTTGTTCAGTTCAGCCAGAGCCTCGTTGAACATCGGTACAGTTTTCTCAAGGTTGATGATGTGAACTTTGTTACGCGCACCGAAGATGAACGGCTTCATTTTCGGGTTCCAGTAACGGGTCTGGTGACCAAAGTGAACACCAGCCTTGAGCATGTCGCGCATGGAAACAGTTGCCATGATTAAAACCTCTATATAAAAGTTGGGGTTATGCCTCCACGTATCCCATATTACCGACCCCAAAGGGCACCCCGGAATATGTGCCGATACGTGTGTGTTGTTACACAAAGTGAGATTGTCGCTTCCGTCCAGTCTGTGTATACGAAATGGATCGGAAGTCCGGCGCGCTTTATACCACAAATACGCCGTGGACTCCAATAATTGTTGGCGCTGTGTACAGCATCAGACGCTGAATTTTCTATTATAGAAAACCCTCGGTGGCACGTTTCGCGAAGTTCAGAATGATTCTCAATTTGACAGGGTGTGATACCATTGACAGCACTTACATATATATTGTCGGTATCACCGACGCTGATGGACAGAATTAATGGCTATCTCAATCAAGACCCCTGAAGATATCGAAAAAATGCGCGTCGCTGGCCGCCTGGCTGCCGAAGTGCTGGAAATGATCGAACCCTATGTTAAACCGGGCATCAGCACCGGCGAGCTGGATCGCATCTGTAATGATTACATTGTGAATGAACAACACGCGGTTTCTGCCTGCCTCGGCTATCACGGTTATCCGAAATCCGTTTGCATCTCTATTAATGAAGTGGTGTGCCACGGTATCCCGGACGACGCCAAGCTGCTGAAAGACGGCGATATCGTTAACATTGACGTCACCGTAATTAAAGACGGTTTCCACGGCGACACCTCGAAAATGTTTATCGTCGGTAAGCCAACCATCATGGGCGAACGCCTGTGCCGCATCACGCAAGAGAGCCTGTACCTGGCGCTGCGTATGGTAAAACCAGGCATCAATCTGCGCGAAATCGGCGCGGCGATTCAGAAATTTGTCGAAGCAGAAGGCTTCTCCGTCGTTCGAGAATATTGCGGTCACGGTATTGGTCGCGGCTTCCATGAAGAACCGCAGGTGCTGCACTATGACTCTCCTGAAACCAATGTCGTGCTGAAACCAGGGATGACGTTCACCATCGAGCCAATGGTCAACGCGGGTAAAAAAGAGATCCGCACCATGAAAGATGGCTGGACGGTAAAAACCAAAGATCGCAGCTTGTCTGCACAATACGAGCATACTATTGTGGTGACTGATAACGGCTGCGAAATTCTGACGCTACGCAAGGATGACACCATCCCGGCGATAATCTCGCACGACGAATAAAATAAAGCTGGCTTCAGACTGATGACAAGGCCTAAAAAAGAGCCCGGACAGTCCCCTCGCCCCTTCAGGGGAGAGGGTTAGGGTGAGGGGAACAGACCAGTTCTGGTGCGAATAATCACCCTCACCCCGACCCTCTCCCTAAAAGGGCGAGGGGGAAAACGTGCCCATTTTGGCTATTAAGCCAGTTTGTCAGTCATCTGAAGCCGGCGAATGCCGGCTTTTTTAATGCGATAATTTAATCCTATGGGTGGCGCACAATGAATACCCTTCCAGAACAGTACGCAAATACCGCTCTCCCCACCCTGCCCGGTCAACCGCAAAATCCATGCGTCTGGCCCCGTGACGAATTAACCGTCTCTGGGATAAAAGCCCATATTGATACCTTCCAGCGTTGGCTGGGCGATGCCTTTGATAGCGGGATCTCCGCAGAACAATTGATTGAAGCCCGTACCGAGTTTATCGACCAACTCCTGCAACGGTTATGGATTGAAGCCGGTTTCAGCCAGATTGCCGACCTGGCGCTGGTCGCTGTCGGTGGCTATGGTCGTGGCGAGCTGCATCCGCTTTCAGACGTCGATTTACTGATCTTAAGCCGTAAGAAACTCCCGGACGACCAGGCACAAAAAGTAGGCGAGCTGTTAACGCTGCTCTGGGATGTGAAACTGGAAGTTGGTCATAGCGTACGTACGCTTGAAGAATGCATCCTGGAAGGGTTATCGGATTTAACCGTCGCCACCAATTTAATTGAATCACGCCTGTTGATTGGC
The DNA here is from genome assembly GCF_013368915.2 of Escherichia sp. 93.1518. NCBI lineage: Bacteria > Pseudomonadati > Pseudomonadota > Gammaproteobacteria > Enterobacterales > Enterobacteriaceae > Escherichia > Escherichia sp. 93.1518. The sequence continues at coordinate 34,241 of NZ_JABWMT020000023.1, read as the reverse complement.
GATGTGGCGCTATTTCTCGAACTGCAAAAACACATTTTCAGCGAAGGATTCTGGCCTTCCGACAAGTTCTACGCGGCGAAAGTTGAAGAACAGAACCAGCGCCATCAGCGTTACCACGGCACCAGCTACAACCTTGAACCAGACATCAAAAGTAGCCCCGGCGGCTTGCGCGATATCCACACTCTGCAATGGGTGGCCCGCCGTCATTTTGGCGCAACATCGCTGGATGAAATGGTTGGATTTGGCTTCTTAACATCTGCGGAGCGGGCGGAATTAAACGAATGTCTGCATATATTGTGGCGCATTCGCTTTGCCCTGCATCTGGTCGTCAGCCGTTACGATAATCGCCTGTTATTCGATCGCCAGCTTACCGTCGCCCAGCGTCTGAATTACAGTGGTGAAGGTAACGAACCGGTCGAGCGGATGATGAAGGATTATTTCCGCGTCACGCGCCGCGTCAGCGAACTCAACCAGATGCTGCTACAACTGTTTGATGAAGCCATCCTCGCCCTGCCCGCCGATGAAAAGCCGCGTCCGATTGACGATGAATTTCAGCTACGCGGTACGCTTATCGACCTGCGCGATGAAACGCTGTTTATGCGCCAGCCAGAAGCCATCTTGCGTATGTTCTACACCATGGTGCGTAATAGCGCGATCACCGGCATTTACTCCACCACGCTGCGCCAGTTACGTCACGCCCGCCGTCATCTGCAACAACCACTGTGCAACATTCCTGAAGCGCGAAAGCTATTTTTGAGCATTCTGCGTCACCCCGGCGCAATGCGTCGCGGGTTACTGCCGATGCATCGCCATAGCGTGCTGGGCGCCTATATGCCCCAATGGTCGCATATCGTCGGGCAGATGCAGTTTGACCTGTTCCACGCTTACACAGTGGATGAACATACCATTCGCGTTATGTTGAAACTGGAGAGTTTTGCCAGTGAAGAAACGCGCCAGCGCCATCCGTTGTGTGTGGACGTCTGGCCGCGCCTGCCGTCACCGGAGCTGATTTTCATCGCCGCACTGTTTCACGATATCGCCAAAGGGCGCGGCGGCGACCACTCCATTCTCGGTGCTCAGGATGTAGTGCATTTTGCCGAACTCCACGGGCTGAACTCACGCGAAACACAGCTGGTCGCCTGGCTGGTTCGCCAGCACTTGCTGATGTCGGTCACCGCCCAGCGCCGCGATATTCAGGACCCTGAAGTCATCAAGCAGTTTGCCGAAGAAGTTCAAACGGAAAATCGTCTGCGCTATCTGGTATGCCTGACAGTGGCTGACATTTGCGCCACCAACGAAACGCTGTGGAATAGCTGGAAGCAAAGTCTGTTGCGCGAACTCTATTTTGCCACCGAAAAACAGCTACGACGCGGAATGCAAAACACGCCAGATATGCGCGAACGGGTTCGCCATCACCAGCTTCAGGCACTGGCGCTGCTGCGTATGGACAATATCGACGAAGAGGCGCTACACCAGATCTGGTCTCGCTGTCGCGCTAACTATTTTGTCCGCCATAGCCCAAATCAACTGGCCTGGCACGCTCGCCATTTATTACAGCATGATTTAAGCAAGCCGCTGGTATTACTTAGCCCACAGGCTACGCGCGGCGGCACCGAGATTTTTATCTGGAGCCCGGACCGCCCCTATCTGTTTGCCGCCGTCTGTGCCGAATTAGACCGCCGCAATTTAAGTGTCCACGACGCACAAATTTTCACCACTCGCGACGGTATGGCGATGGATACCTTCATCGTGCTGGAACCCGATGGTAGCCCGCTATCCGCAGATCGTCATGAGGTTATTCGGTTTGGTCTGGAGCAAGTACTGACACAAAGTAGCTGGCAACCGCCACAGCCGCGTCGCCAACCGGCTAAATTACGTCACTTTACTGTTGAAACCGAAGTGACGTTTTTGCCGACCCATACCGACCGAAAATCATTCCTCGAATTGATCGCGCTGGATCAACCAGGCTTGCTGGCGAGGGTGGGGAAAATTTTTGCCGATCTGGGAATTTCGCTTCATGGCGCCCGAATTACAACCATTGGTGAGCGAGTAGAAGATTTATTCATAATCGCCACCGCCGACCGACGTGCACTTAATAATGAGTTGCAGCAGGAAGTGCATCAGCGGTTGACAGAGGCCCTCAATCCAAACGATAAAGGGTGATGTGTTTACTGATATGAAAAGAGTTTAACAATGCAGCAGTTACAGAACATTATTGAAACCGCTTTTGAACGCCGTGCCGAAATCACGCCAGCCAATGCAGACACCGTTACCCGCGAAGCGGTAAATCAGGTGATCTCGCTGCTGGACTCCGGCGCTCTGCGTGTTGCGGAAAAAATCGACGGTCAGTGGGTGACGCATCAGTGGTTGAAAAAAGCGGTGCTGCTCTCTTTCCGTATTAATGATAATCAGGTGATCGAAGGGGCAGAAAGCCGCTACTTCGATAAAGTGCCGATGAAATTCGCCAACTACGACGAAGCGCGTTTCCAGAAAGAAGGTTTCCGCGTAGTACCGCCAGCGGCAGTGCGTCAGGGTGCGTTTATTGCCCGTAACACCGTGCTGATGCCGTCTTACGTCAACATCGGCGCATACGTTGATGAAGGCACCATGGTTGATACCTGGGCGACCGTCGGTTCCTGTGCGCAGATTGGTAAAAACGTCCACCTTTCCGGTGGCGTGGGTATCGGCGGCGTGCTGGAGCCGCTGCAGGCTAACCCGACCATTATTGAAGATAACTGCTTCATCGGCGCACGCTCTGAAGTGGTTGAAGGGGTGATTGTCGAAGAAGGCTCCGTCATTTCCATGGGTGTATATATCGGTCAGAGCACCCGTATTTACGACCGTGAAACCGGCGAAATCCACTACGGTCGCGTTCCGGCGGGGTCTGTGGTTGTTTCAGGTAATCTGCCGTCGAAAGATGGCAAATACAGCCTCTACTGTGCGGTTATCGTTAAGAAAGTTGACGCGAAAACTCGCGGCAAAGTCGGCATTAACGAACTGCTGCGTACCATCGATTAAGAGTACGTACACGGGCAGCATGATGCTGCCCAGTTTTTTTGCAGGGATGGATGATGATTACACGCAGGCGTTTTTTACAGGCTACCGCCGCAACGTTAGCGGTGAGTTCAGGTTTCGGTTATATGCATTACCTGGAACCCAGCTGGCTTGAATTAACCCATCACCGCCTCGCCTTTTTTAAAGACAAAGCTCCTCCATTCAAAATTCTTTTTCTGGCAGATCTCCATTACTCTCGTTTTGTTCCTTTAAACCTGATTTCTGACGCTATTGCCCTTGGCGTAGCGCAAAAGCCTGATTTGATTTTGCTGGGCGGCGATTATGTCTTATTTGATATGCCGCTGAATTTTTCGGCGTTCAGTGACGTACTCTCTCCCCTTGCCAAATGTGCGCCGACATTTGCCTGTTTTGGCAACCACGATCGCCCCGTCGGCACACAAAAGAATCGCTTAATTGGCGATGCGCTGAAATCGGCGGGCATCACGGTGTTGTTTAACCAGGCAACGGTGATCGCCACGCCGAACAGACAATTTGAACTGGTAAGCACCGGTGATTTATGGGCCGGGCAATGCAAACCACCTCCTGCCAGCGAAGCAAATCTGCCTCGTCTGGTGCTGGCACATAATCCCGACAGCAAAGAAGTCATGCGTGATGAACCCTGGGATCTGATGCTGTGCGGCCATACTCATGGCGGGCAACTGCGCGTACCGTTGGTTGGTGAACCTTTTGCCCCTGTCGAAGATAAACGTTACGTCGCCGGATTAAATGCCTTTGGCGAACGACACATCTACACAACCCGTGGCGTGGGCAGTTTGTATGGTTTGCGTCTGAACTGCCGCCCGGAAGTAACGATGCTGGAACTGGTGTAGACGTGAATTTTATCGCCAGAATAAAGCAGGTAATTTTTTGATTTTTACGCCATGATAGAAGTCTGGAAGAAAAAGGCTTTCTGCGATCACAGTCGAGCCGGGCAGGCCAGGCCAAATGCTAAGATAAGCACAATTTACTGACTCATTTTGAGGTAACGCTATGTACGACAATCTGAAAAGTCTGGGTATTACCAATCCTGAAGAAATTGATCGTTACAGCCTCCGGCAGGAAGCCAACAACGATATTCTGAAAATCTATTTTCAGAAAGACAAAGGTGAGTTTTTCGCCAAGAGCGTGAAGTTTAAATATCCGCGTCAGCGCAAAACGGTGGTCGCCGATGGTGTGGGTCAGGGTTATAAAGAAGTGCAGGAAATCAGCCCGAATCTTCGTTATATCATTGATGAGCTTGATCAAATCTGCCAGCGTGACCGTAGCGAAGTTGATCTTAAGCGTAAGATCCTCGATGACTTGCGTCACCTGGAGTCAGTGGTAACCAATAAGATCAGTGAGATTGAAGCGGATCTGGAAAAGCTGACACGCAAATAATAGTAACTGATGTCATTCTGCGAGCCGGGTAAAGTATCACCCGGCTTTAATTTTGTTATGAACCTACCGCTCTTCATCCAGTTGCAGCGCCACATACAGCAGCAACCTGTCATCAAAATTGCCCAAATCAAGCCCGGTCAGTTCTGATATACGATTAAGTCGATACTCCAGCGTATTTCGGTGAATAAACAGCGCCTTTGACGTTGCCAGCGGTTGCACATTGTGGCGAAACCACGCCGCCAGCGTTCGCCGCAGCAAGCCGTTAGTGTCCATCGCTTTCAACCGCGCCAGTGGTCGCGCCAGTTCGTTGGCCTGCCAGTCGCCGCGCAAACTATCAAGTAAGACTGGCAGCATCAAATCCTGATAAAAATAGCAGCGATTTTCGGGCATTCGCTGTTTACCAACCACCATCGTTGTTTTCGCCGTGCGGTAAGAGCGAGCAATACTGCCAGGTCCGGTAAAATAATTACCCAACGAAACGCGAAATCGCAGCTGACCGTACTCTTTCATACGAGTAATGAGCTGCTCAACTCGCTTACAATGTTCTTCTGCATCCCAGCGCCCAAACGGATTCAACGCCGGTTTCAACACCACCATTTCGGTCAGCGAGACAATCGCCACCAGATTATTACGCTCGGGTGTAATCAGCGCGTTTTGCAATTGCTGTAACTCCGCCATTGCGCTATCTACGCCAAGCTGACCGCTGTCGACCTCGACAATAGCCACCACTCGCGGCTGATTGAGGTCTATCCCCAGCCGTTGCGCCCATTCAGTGAGTGCGGGTGTATTCTCCTCGGCCTGAATCAGGTTCATCACCAGTTCTTCCCGCAAACGACTATCCTGCGCCAGCAGGTGCATCAACCGCGACTGCTCCAGCATCATTTCAGCCGTCATACAGACCAGTTCGCCATATTTGCGCAGATTCTCTGGTTCACCAGTCAGGCCAATTACGCCGACAATCTCACCTTCCAGCCGTAACGGTAGATTAATCCCCTGCCGCACACCGTGCAGATGACGTGCTACCGCGTCATCGATATCGACGACTCGTCCCTGCGAAAGTACCAGCAACGCACCTTCGTGCAATTCACCAATACGTTCACGATCGCCGCTGCCAATAATGCGCCCGCGAGCATCCATTACATTGATATTGGTATCGATAATGCGCATGGTGCGCGCCACAATGTCCTGCGCCATTTTGGTATCAAGATGCCAGCCAGCCATAAGCCCTCCGTTGTGCACGGTTTAGCATAAGGAAGTGAGGGAAGCGCGGCATTGTGCAAATGCCCAAAGGAACGAAGATATATATGGAGTTGTGGGGTAGTTCACAGATTGCATGAAGACCCCCTTCCCTGGGCGGGAAGGGGTTAAGGGAGATTACTGCATTAACAGGTAGATGGTGCTGTCGCCGCGCTGAATGTTCAGTGCCAGCACGGACGGTTTGCTGTCGAGAACTTTACGCAGTTCAGCGATGTTTTTCACTGCCTGCTGGTTCGCGCCAATAATCACATCACCTTTTTTCAGGCCAATCTGTGCAGCCGGGGTGCCCGTTTTCACGTTGTTCACGACGACGCCCTGATCTTTGCCTTTGTTGCTCATCTCAGCGCCTTCAATGCCGTTGAAGATGGAGCTGGAATCAACCTGATTCTGGCTGCTCTGCTGCAGTTCCAGGTTCACGTTAACCTGCTTACCGTCGCGCAGCAAGCCCAGGGTCAGTTTGCTGCCCACCGGCATAGTACCCACCTGAGCACGCAGTGCGGCAAAGCTGCTGATTGGCTTACCGTTCAGTGAGGTGATCACATCTCCCGCTTTAATGCCCGCTTTTGCAGCGGAGGAATTAGGCAGAACCTGGCTTACGAAAGCACCGCGCTGGGCGTCAACTTTCATCGCTTTCGCCAGTTCGGAGTTCAGCTCAGTCCCCATAATACCCAGCTCACCGCGTTTCACCTGGCCGTATTCCACCATCTGCGAGGTCAGGTTTTTCACCATGTTACTCGGGATAGCAAAACCGATACCGATGTTACCGCCGTCCGGTGCCAGGATCGCGGTGTTGATACCGATCAGTTCGCCGTTCAGGTTAACCAGCGCACCACCGGAGTTACCACGGTTGATCGCTGCATCGGTCTGGATGAAGTTTTCGTAGTTTTCGGCATTCAGGCCGCTACGCCCCAGCGCAGAGACAATCCCGGAAGTTACCGTCTCGCCCAGACCAAACGGGTTACCGATAGCGACGGTGTAATCCCCCACGCGCAGCGCGTCGGAATCCGCCATCTTAATTGCAGTCAGGTTTTTCGGGTTCTGGATTTGGATCAGCGCGATATCAGAACGCGGATCTTTGCCGACCATTTTCGCGTCGAACTTACGACCATCACTTAACTGAACTTTAATGACTGTCGCGTTATCGACAACGTGGTTGTTGGTGACGACATAGCCTTTATCGGCATCAATAATAACGCCAGACCCCAGCGCCATAAATTTTTGTTGCTGGCCGCCGCCGTTACCGCCCTGCCCGCCCTGGCAGAACGGAGAGCTCTGGAACGGAGAACCTTCCTGGCAGAACGGAGAATCATCGCCGAAGAACTGCTGGAAATTGCGCGGCATACGCGGCGTATTGACGGTTGTGCTACCTTCTACGTTAATGCTGACCACTGAAGGCATCACCTTTTCGAGCATCGGTGCAAGGCTTGGCATCTGCTGGGCTGTCGTTGCTGAAGAAGTCTCAGCCGCCGTTGCAGAGAGCGGAGATAATGCCAAACCTAAACTCAGAGCCAGTGCACTCAGTGCTAATGTGGTTTTTTTCATGTATTTCAGTCTCGATTAACAGATAACGCAAAATTGCTGTGTTCTTCAGATTCGTTTTATAGCGCGAAGTTCCGAACTAAAGTTTCTGCAAAAAGTAAAAATTTATTGTCCGTCTTTACAAAAGCCTGGTTATTGTTCTACCGCCATCAGCCGCCGATATTCATCCCACGCATAAAGGTCCGTCATGCCACTGATATAATCCTGTAACAGCCGACAACGATAATAATATTCCCATAACGGGAACTCAGGAGAATCTGACGATAATTTACTGACAGCCTCGACATAGGCCAGCCGATGGCGCGTTGAGAGCTTATGGAATAAGCGTGATTCAATGGGGAAACGTTTTACTCGCTCTTTTTCTACCAGTTCAGTAAAGTCTGATAATGACATGCTTAATAAAGGACGATAAATCTCTAATAACCCGCTAATCACCCGATACCCCTGCAACTCAAGCTGCTCGACATCTGGATGGCTAAACACATGTTTTACGGCGACATTTTTATATAACTTCAAAAGTTCACTACATTCACTGGCATCTTCTAACAGGGCATGATTAAACGTTCCGGCAAAAATCGTCGGCAAATTATCAATAAATCGTTGTGCCGCATAGGGCACCAGCTTATTGAGGGTGTTCACCCGTAAATACATAAAAAACTGATCTTCCGTACTGCGGCTTAAACTATTTGAGCGCGATTTTTCCCAGGCATTTTCTACCACTTGTGCAAACAGAGAACCTTTCTCATGCTGACCCCACGCATCATGCAAATGATGATAAAGCTGCTCAACGGTAAATATTCTTTTCTCTACCGCATCTTCAAGATCAGCCACACAATAAGAGATATCGTCAGCTGCTTCCATAATCCACGTTAATGGAAAACGACTGTAAAGCGCCAAATTAAGTTCTTTACGCAAACGGGCAATATAGACTTCTTCAGAAAGATAATAGCCCGGTTTTTTCATTAAATAGTGGTGAGTCTCAGGCGTTTCACCACGCCACCACGCCGGACGAGTATATTTTAAAATACCGCCAACCTGCGCCCAGGTGAGATTCATACGCATCAATGTATGCACCAGACGAATACCTTGTGCATTACCTTCAAAATGACATAAGTCCTGACGAATTTTGCGCCGCAGCTCGTTAAGTTGTTCCTCTCCTTCCCGCAATCGCAACGCTGTCACGCTACAGCGATCGTCAGTCAGCGGCTGACTTTCGGCATCCGCCGGGTACAAACGCTGGCGAAACCAGTCATTTATAGCCGCTTCACCAAAATGACCAAACGGTGGATTACCGATATCGTGCATCAGGCATGACATCTCGACAATGCTTTCAAACGGCCCGGTCAGTTCATCCAGGCCGTACTCCTCCAGCAATTTAAGTTCTTTCAGACGACTTAAAATCTCTTTGGCGATATAGCGCCCCACCTGCTGAACTTCCATTGAATGGGTAAGACGCGTGCGTACGGCGGCATTGCGCTCAAGTGGAAAAACCTGGGTCTTTTGTTGCAGACGACGAATCGCCGGAGAGTTGATAATACGTCCGCGATCGCTTTCGAAGATCCGCAAGATCTCATGCTCGGTTTTAACACCCTGCGGTGAACGATAACGACGATGCCAGTTTATTTTTTTTCGGAAATCAATCTGTGCCATGTCCTCTCCCGCGTGAGAAATACGCTTCCCCGTAAGCGCATGATAAACTATGCCCTCAAATCGGGCTTATCGCGAGTAAATCTATGAAAATCGGCATCATTGGTGCAATGGAAGAAGAAGTTACGCTGCTGCGTGACAAAATCGAAAACCGTCAAACTCTCCGTCTGGGTGGCTGTGAAATCTACACAGGTCAACTGAACGGAACCGAGGTTGCGCTTCTGAAATCGGGCATCGGTAAAGTCGCTGCGGCGCTGGGTGCGACTCTGCTGCTGGAACACTGCAAACCAGATGTGATTATTAACACCGGTTCTGCAGGGGGCCTGGCGCCAACGCTGAAAGTGGGCGATATCGTTGTCTCTGACGAAGCACGCTATCACGACGCGGATGTCACGGCATTTGGTTATGAATATGGTCAGTTACCTGGCTGTCCGGCAGGCTTCAAAGCTGATGATAAACTGATCGCTGCCGCCGAGTCCTGCATTGCCGAACTGAATCTTAACGCTGTACGTGGCCTGATTGTCAGCGGCGACGCATTCATCAACGGCTCTGTTGGCCTGGCGAAAATCCGCCACAACTTCCCGCAGGCCATTGCGGTAGAGATGGAAGCGACAGCTATCGCTCATGTTTGCCACAATTTTAACGTACCGTTTGTGGTGGTACGCGCCATCTCCGACGTGGCCGATCAACAGTCTCATCTCAGCTTCGACGAATTTCTGGCCGTTGCAGCCAAACAGTCCAGCCTGATGGTTGAGTCACTGGTGCAGAAACTGGCTCATGGCTAAGTCACTGTTCAGGGCGCTGGTCGCCCTGTCTTTTCTCGCGCCGCTGTGGCTCAACGCCGCGCCGCGCGTTATCACACTTTCCCCCGCCAACACTGAACTTGCCTTTGCCGCCGGGATCACGCCGGTAGGGGTCAGCAGTTATTCCGACTATCCGCCAGAAGCACAGAAGATTGAGCAGGTTTCCACCTGGCAAGGGATGAATCTGGAACGCATCGTGGCGCTGAAACCCGATTTGGTGGTTGCCTGGCGCGGAGGCAATGCCGAGCGGCAGGTTGACCAGCTTGCTTCGCTGGGAATAAAAGTCATGTGGGTCGATGCGACAAGCATTGAACAAATTGCCGATGCGTTACGTCAACTGGCCCCCTGGAGTCCGCAACCTGACAAGGCCGGGAAAGTCGCGCAAACCTTACTGGAACAGTATGCGCAACTGAAAGCGCAATATGCTGATAAACCGAAAAAACGTGTTTTCTTACAATTCGGCATTAATCCGCCGTTCACCAGCGGAAAAGAGTCGATTCAGAACCAGATACTGGAAGTTTGCGGCGGAGAAAACATCTTTAAAGACAGTCGAGTTCCCTGGCCGCAGGTTAGCCGTGAGCAAGTATTAGCACGCGCGCCGCAGGCCATTGTCATCACTGGCGGAGCGGATAAAATTCCTAAAATAAAGCAATACTGGGGCGAACAACTCAAAATTCCCGTTATTCCTCTCACAAGTGACTGGTTTGAACGCGCAAGCCCACGTATTATCCTCGCTGCACAACAACTCTGTAATGCGCTTTCACAAGTGGATTAGCGCCTGGCCTTTCAGGTGCTCAGTGGGGATTGAAAAATGCTCGTCTATTGGCTGGATATAGTCGGTACAGCGGTATTTGCCATCTCCGGCGTTTTGCTGGCCGGAAAATTGCGTATGGACCCTTTTGGCGTCCTGGTTCTGGGCGTGGTTACCGCAGTAGGTGGCGGGACAATTCGTGACATGGCGCTGGATCACGGTCCGGTATTTTGGGTGAAAGATCCCACCGATCTGGTTGTCGCGATGGTGACCAGTATGCTGACTATCGTTCTGGTACGCCAGCCAAGGCGCTTACCCAAATGGATGCTGCCAGTGCTGGATGCTGTTGGTCTGGCAGTGTTCGTTGGTATTGGCGTCAACAAAGCCTTTAATGCGGAAGCCGGTCCGTTAATCGCGGTTTGTATGGGTGTGATCACCGGCGTTGGCGGCGGGATCATCCGCGATGTACTGGCGCGCGAAATCCCCATGATATTACGCACAGAAATCTACGCGACGGCCTGTATTATCGGCGGTATTGTCCATGCTACAGCTCATTACACCTTCTCCGTACCGCTGGAAACAGCCAGTATGATGGGAATGGTTGTAACGCTATTGATACGGCTGGCGGCTATTCGGTGGCATCTGAAATTGCCGACGTTTGCGCTGGATGAGAATGGGCGTTGAAGAGAGAAGATGTGCCGGATAGTTTATCCGGCACATTAACAGCAGATTAGATGCTGAAGGAAGAACCGCAACCGCAGGTGCTTTTCGCATTCGGGTTGGTTACGATGAAGCGTGAACCTTCCAGACCTTCGGTATAATCAACGGAACCGCCGACCAGATATTGCAGGCTCATCGGATCAACCACCAGGCCAACGCCCTGTTTTTCGATAGTCATATCGCCTTCGTTCACCTGATCATCAAAGGTGAAACCATACTGGAAGCCGCTGCAACCGCCACCGGTGATATACACGCGTAATTTCAGATTCGGGTTATCTTCGTCAGCGATCAGGCTTTTAACTTTGTTGGCTGCTGCGTCGGTAAACTCCAGCGGCAGTGCTACGTCATCACTCATATTTTGCTCCAAACGACATCGGCAATTGGGCAAATTCTAACCCAATAATAACTGCCATTATCTAATACCCTGGTATTTCGTTCAAGTATTCTCGCTGGCAGCCACGGCCTTGCTTCGCGCCAGCTGCTCCGCTTCCTGTTTTGCCAGCGTGCGGGCAAGAATCGCCGAGTATAACGGTTTCCCACCAGTAAATTGTGCTAATAGTGTTGCGCCAAGACCGGTAATAATCATTGGCAAAATGAGCTGATAGTTATCTGTCATCTCAAGTACCAGGATGATCCCGGTCAACGGCGCACGAACAGAGGCCGCCAGTAACGCCCCCATTCCAGCAATAGCAAATGTCCCTGCTTCAAGGTGGTATTGCGGAAATATCTCCGTGGCAGCCATGCCAAATGCCGTTCCCAAAACCGTACCGAGCGCCAGCATCGGAGCGAAAATACCGCCCGGCGCACCGGAAGAGAAGCAAAGCAGCGTAGTGATCACCCGTGCGACAAAAATAAAAATCAGCATTCCCATGCTGAAATTCCCCGCTGTGGCGATAGGAATCAGGTTAAAACCGCCGCCCGAAGTTTCTGGCGCAACGAACCCCAGCAAACCGCACAGACCGCCAATCGCACCGCCCATCAGCACCCATTTAGTGATATTGCCGCCGTGCACACGGTGCAGTAAATCCTGCATCCCCAGCACCCATTTATTAAAAATAGGGCCGAAAATACCAAAAATAATCCCGAGGATCAGATAAAGCCACAGCGTATTGAGCGGCGCGTCAGAAAGTTTACCGACGTCAATTAACGCGACTTCGTGATTAAATATCCGGTACATAATGGTCGACATAATGACGCCAATAAATACCGCCTTAATCGAAATCAGCGTATAGCGAAATTGCGGACGCATCTCTTCGATAATAAATAGAATACCCGCCAGCGGCGCGTTAAAGGCCGCCGCCAGACCAGCCGCTGCACCGGTTGCCAGCAACGTGTGGCGAGCTTCATCACCTTTCATGCGGAAAATATCAAGCACCATACGGCCAATGTTACCGCCGATTTGCACGGTTGGTCCTTCACGCCCCAGAACCATACCACCACCGAGTGTCCCCAACCCGCCAAAGAATTTCACCGGCAATACACGCCACCAGCGAACGGGACGTTGATCTTCCAGCGCCCCTTCAATTTCCGGAATCCCCGAACCACCTGCTTCTGGCGCATATTTACGCACCAGAAAGTAGCCGAACATTGCCAGCACCGCCGAACAAAGAAAAGCGACGGTTAACAGAAGTGGGTAATTATCAGCGGTATGTACCAGCGCGCCCATACGTTGGTTTTGCAACCAGGCGACGCCTTTGTCAAAAGCAACTGCCGCCAGCCCGACAAGGGTGCCGACGACCGCCGCCATAAACAAAATGGCTAATGGCGTTTTATCGCGCTCAAGAAGTTGGCGAATCAGTTGTCTGCGTCGCAGACGCGCGGCCTGCGGTATTTCATAAGAAGGAGTTTCGGTTTTCATCCAATGATCACATATTGGTCATACAAATAAGATGACGGCATTTTACTCGCTCGTTCCATGAAAATCCTTTGCAAAGCGTAATGTTTCAAATACTCAAAACTTTTATACTCTTAGGAATCCAGGTTGCAGCAGTATAAGCAACCTGATGTTTGACGAGTATTTAACTTGTTATGAATAACATAGAATAGCAGCCATTCACTTTTTCTACGAATCAGGAACCCTCCATGAGTAAGTCTGAAAACCTTTACAGCGCAGCACGCGAGCTGATCCCAGGCGGTGTGAACTCTCCTGTTCGCGCCTTTACCGGCGTGGGCGGCACTCCACTGTTTATCGAAAAAGCGGACGGTGCTTATCTGTACGACGTTGATGGCAAAGCCTATATCGATTATGTCGGTTCCTGGGGGCCGATGGTGCTGGGTCATAATCATCCGGCGATCCGCAATGCAGTGATTGAAGCCGTTGAACGTGGTCTGAGCTTTGGCGCGCCGACCGAAATGGAAGTAAAAATGGCGGAGCTGGTGACCGAACTCGTGCCGACGATGGATATGGTGCGCATGGTGAACTCCGGCACCGAAGCAACGATGAGCGCCATCCGCCTGGCGCGTGGTTTTACCGGTCGCGACAAAATCATTAAATTTGAAGGTTGTTACCACGGCCACGCTGACTGCCTGCTGGTGAAAGCCGGTTCTGGTGCGCTCACGTTAGGTCAGCCAAACTCTCCGGGCGTTCCGGCAGATTTCGCCAAACATACCTTAACCTGTACCTATAACGATCTGGCGTCTGTACGCGCCGCGTTTGAACAGTATCCGCAAGAGATTGCCTGCATTATCGTCGAGCCAGTGGCAGGCAACATGAACTGTGTTCCTCCGCTGCCAGAGTTCCTGCCGGGTCTGCGCGCGCTGTGTGACGAGTTTGGCGCATTGCTGATCATAGATGAAGTTATGACCGGCTTCCGCGTGGCGCTGGCAGGCGCACAGGATTATTACGGCGTGGTGCCGGATCTCACCTGCCTGGGCAAAATCATCGGCGGTGGGATGCCAGTAGGCGCATTCGGCGGTCGTCGTGATGTAATGGATGCACTGGCTCCGACCGGCCCGGTCTATCAGGCTGGTACGCTTTCCGGTAACCCAATTGCGATGGCAGCAGGTTTCGCCTGTCTGAATGAAGTCGCGCAGCCGGGCATTCACGAAACGCTGAATGAGTTAACCACGCGTTTGGCAGAAGGTCTGCTGGAAGCGGCAGAAGAAGCGGGAATTCCGCTGGTCGTTAACCATGTTGGCGGCATGTTCGGTATTTTCTTTACCGACGCCGAGTCCGTGACGTGCTACCAGGACGTGATGGCCTGTGACGTGGAACGCTTTAAGCGTTTCTTCCATATGATGCTGGATGAAGGTGTATATCTGGCACCGTCAGCGTTTGAAGCGGGCTTTATGTCTGTAGCGCACAGCATGGAAGATATCAACAACACCATCGATGCTGCGCGTCGGGTGTTTGCGAAATTGTGATGATTTTGCCTCGCCCACCGGGCGAGGCATTCAATTAACGGCTCTGCTTTCTCAACAAATAGATAAAGTACGGCGCGCCAATAAACGTCGATAGCAGCCCCGCTGGGATCTGGAACGGAAACAGCACCATCCGCCCACACCAGTCAGCGAATACCAGCAATAAACCTCCCACCAACGCCGAAATCACAATGTGCGGCATCGTCCGTCGAAAGCCCATCATCCGCGCGATATGCGGTGCCATCAGACCAACAAAACTCAACGGTCCAATAGTCATCGTCGCGGTCGCTGTCAGACAGGCCGCCAGCATCAGCAACGCAATTCGCGTCGGCGTCAGCGCCATTCCCACAGCTCGTGCGGTATCACCACCCAGCGGTAAAATGGTCAGCCAGCGGCGGCACAGCGGAGTAATCGCCAGCAAAATCACCATCACAATTCCGGTGCGCCAGACCTGTGCATCGGTCGCGTTGTAGGTCGAACCGGAAATCCAGGTCAGCACTTGCGCCATTCGCGGGTCACCACTCGCCTGCAACATCATCAAAAGCATGGTGAACGCGGTGCTTAACGCCATCCCCGCAAGCAACATCCGGTGTGGGGAAAAACCTCCGCGACCGGCAGCGATCATAATGATTAACAAGGTCACCGCCGCGCCGAGACTTCCCGCAGGCAACAGCCAGCCAAAGGCGTTGCCCGGCACCAGAAACAGCATCAACACGACGCCAAACGCCGCACCGGAACTAATCCCCAGCACTTCCGGGCTTGCCATCGGGTTGCCAGTCAGCCGCTGAATAATGCAGCCCGCCACCGCCAGCATTACGCCCGCAAACAGTGCTGCCATAATTCGCGGCCAGCGCCAGGGCATTAAATCATCAAGCAGCGCCCCGCTCGCCCACGTCCAGCCGTGCGCATCACGGCCAAACGACAGCGCCACCACCACAGCAATCAGCAGCAGCACGCCGCCCGCGAGGGCAAACGCCAGCACATGTTGGCGTTCAGTCGCGACACGATCGTTAACCTTCATATCCGGCGCGCTAATGCTGCGTAAACGCGGCAGCAGCCACAGTAGCAGCGGCGCACCTATCAACGCAGTCACCGATCCGGTGGAAACTTCCATCCACACGCGAGTCAGCCAGAGGATGATTTGATCGGAAAGCCAGAGGATCAACGCACCAATCAGCGACGCCAGCAGCAGTCGTGGCAGCAAACGCCGCGCCCCCAGCATTTTTGCCAGCAGTGGCGCGAACAAGCCGATAAAGCCGATAATCCCTACCGCGTTCACCAGCAGAGCACTGATGACAATCGCCAGCGACAGCGCCGCCAGACGCGCGAGCGACAAGGCCAGCCCGAGATTGCGCGCCACGCCATCATCAAGCCCCATCAGGGTTAACGGACGCAATAGCAGTAACGTCAGCATCACGCCACCCAGCAGCTGCGGCCATAAACGCTCAACGCCGCCCCAGTCGGTTTGCGTCAGCGTTCCGGTGCTCCACAGGAACATGCTTTGCAACTGGTCGTGATGGAAGATAACCAGTAACTGGTTGATGGCTCCACAATAAAGGCTCACCACCAGCCCCGCGAGGATCAGCGTTACCGGCGAAAGCCGTTTCCCCCACGCGACGCCAAAGACAATTAAGCCAACGACACAAGCCCCTGCCAACGCGGCAAACTGGCTCGCCATCGCGCCGGGGATCGCCCAGAGCGTGGTGACGGTAATTCCCAGTTGCGCGCCCGTTGCGACGCCCAGCGTGGTCGGTTCTGCCAAAGGGTTACGCAACACTTGCTGAAACAGCACGCCCACCAGCCCCAGACCTGCGCCAACCAACAGCGAAATAGCCAGACGCGGCAGCAAGCTGTAGTGAAAAATCATCTGTTCAATGACATCGATATCCGGCGACCAGGCAGCCTGCGCCCACTGACTACGCGGCAGCGCCTGCGAGAAGTTCATCCAGGTCAACGCCGCAGCGGCAATCACCAACAGCACCAGCAATAACACCGGGAAAAGCGCAATACGTTTACTCACGCTTTACCTCCAATGGCGTTATCCAGAATCCGCACAAAGTGCATTGCTGAAAGCGTCGCACCATAGAACCAGACTGCGGGTACGCGCTGAAAGCGTCCGGCACGGACAAACGGCATGGCCTGCCACAGCGGCGTCGCCATTAACGCGTCCATCTCTTTGCTGTTATCGTGATCAAAACAGAGCACATCAACATCTTTGTACGCTGCCAAACGATCGATACTGACGGCGATACTGCCCCAGAAGTTGGTTTCACCCTGCCAGGCATTTGGGATGCCGTATTCATCGAGAATTTCCTGGAACAGGCTGTTTGGACCGAAGACCAGCATATGGCGCGGATCAATCAATGTTGTCAGCAATAATGGACGCGCTCCTCGCTTCACAAAGCGGGGTTTCATGCTGCGGATAAAGTCTTCATATTGCGCTAAATGCGTTTCTGCTGCGCTTTTCAGGTTAAGTAAATCGGCCATTTCCGCCAGCGATTTACGCGCCATCGCCAGCGGCTGTTTGCCGTCGCTGAAGTTAAATCCGCGTCCCGGCGCAATACGAGCCAACATTTCTGGTGAAGGACCATATCCCGCCGACCAGACCATAAACGACGGTTTCATTTCGGTCAGCAGTTCGAGGTTAGGTTCTGTACGCAAACCAACATCAATCACCGACTCCGGCAATGGCGGTTCGCTGACCCACAGACGATAATTGATGGTGTCCGCCACACCGTAAGGCACGATGCCGAGCGCCAGTAGTAACTCCACCGGCAACCACTCCAGTGCCACAATACGATTTGGATCAATAGCCGCCGCACGGGCGGTATTCATCTGCCATAACAACGGAGAAAGCGCCATCGCCGTTAACAGTCGGCGGCGCGAAATAAGAAGTAAGCCGCTCATTAATAAACAAAACTCACAGGTGCTGCACCCGCCGGATGCGGCAAAATACCCATCGGGATGCCATAAATCATTTCGAGGGTTTCGCCGCGCATAATTTCCGCAGGCGTTCCCTGAGCAATCATTTCACCGCCGCGCAGGGCGACCAGATAATCACAGTAACGCGCTGCCATATTGATATCGTGCAGCACGGCAATGACCGTCAGACCACGTTCCTGACTTAAACGATGCACCAGCGCCAGTACGTCAACCTGGTGGGCGATATCCAGCGCCGAGGTCGGTTCGTCCAGCAACAGACAGCGGCTATCCTGCGCCACCAGCATGGCGATCCACGCCCGCTGACGTTCGCCGCCAGAGAGACTATCGACCAGACGATGCGCCAGCGGTTTTAAACCAACCAGCGAGATAGCTTCCTCGACCTTTTCGCGATCTGCCGCACCAAAGCGCCCCAGCGCGCCATGCCACGGGTAACGACCAATCGCCACCAGTTCACGCACGGTCATCCCTTCTGCCGGAGGAAGCTGCTGCGGCAAATAAGCCACTTTGCGGGCGAACGCTTTGCTGCTCCAGCTTTCCAGCGGCTGGGCATCAAGAAGAATTTCACCTTCCGACGGCGGCTGATGACGACCGAGCATTTTGAGCAGAGTGGATTTACCAGAACCGTTGTGACCAATCAGACCAGTCACTTTCCCGGCAGGAAAGGTTAACGACAGCGGATGCAAAAGCGTGCGCCCGGGCACACGAAAGGAGATATTACGCAGTGCAAAAGTGGTATCGGAATGATTCGTGTATTCCTGCATAACAGCCAACTTGTGAAACGGGCACGGAAATCCGTGCCCCAAAAGAGAAATTAGAAACGGAAGGTTGCGGTTGCAACGACCTGACGTTCTGCGCCCCAGAAGCAGCCATAGGTATTAAAGCAGCTGGCGACGTATTCACGATCGAACAGGTTGTTGACATGCAGCGCCACGTTGGAGCCAGCCATACCGACTCGCGCCAGATCATAACGCACTAACGCATCCACGACCGTATAACTTCCCACTTTAAAGGAGTTAGCCGGATCACCATAGCTGGAGCCAGTATAACGACCACCAGTGCCCAGCGTCAGACCTGAAAGTGGGCCGTCAAAGAAGGTGTAGTCAGCCCACAGAGAAGCCATGTGTTTTGGCACCTGCGCAGGCGTATTGCCTTTGTAGGTAGTATCGGTGGTGTATTCCGCATCGGTGTAGGTATAAGAACCCACCACGTTAACACTCGCCGACAACGCCGCTTTTGCTTCGATTTCTACGCCACGTGCGCGGATCTCGCCACCTTCAACCGAGAAGAAAGAACCCTCAGGGTCCGCCATCAGGTTATTGGTTTTGGTGAGATTATACAGTGCACCTGTCACCACAATTGGGCGATCTTCCGGCACATATTTCACGCCGACTTCGTACTGCTTACCTTTAGACGGTGCGAAAATATTACCATCCTTTCCGACCTGGGAAGAAGGTTCAAACGATTCGCTATAGCTGAAGTACGGTGTTACGCCATTATCAAACAGGTAGTTAACACCACCACGCCAGGTAAACTGTTTGTCATCACGTTTATCGGTCGTCCCGGCAACGCGGTTAAGAGATTTTTGATCCGCCCAGTCATAACGGCCACCCAGGGTGACCAGAACTTTATCCCACTGCGCCTGATCCTGAACGTAAATACCCGTTTGCTTCTGCTTATTCAGAATGCGGTAAGGGCCGGAGTTTGCCGGATCTTTCGCATTGAAGTCGAAATCGGTATTCACCGGATTGTACAGATCGAGCAGCGGTACGGAGTCGTCGTAACCAAACCAGGCGTTGATGTCGTTACGCATACGCATGAAATCAACACCAGTCAGCAGGGTGTGGTCGATATCGCCAGTGGCAAACTTGCTCTGCAGCTGGGTATCAACAGAGAAATTTTGCAGTTTCTCATCATCAACGACGTATTTACGCGCCAGATAATGGCCTTTATCCGCTGGCGCTAATGCCGCACATTGTTGGCTGTAAGCATTCGCCGGATCGGAGCAGACACCGTAACCATAAACGCTGTTTTGCGAGGTTTTGTTTTCCGCAAAGCGCAGGTTCTGACGCACGGTAAAGGTATCGTTAAATTCGTGGTCGAAGCTGTACCCTACCATCTTCTCATTACGAGAATAGGTGTTGTTTTTCGCGCCTTCGTTAAAGTCCGTCGGCAGACGCTTACCGTTCGGCAGCGGCTCAACGGTTCCCTCTTTTGGCAACCAGCCGTAATAACCGGTTTCCGGCTCGTTCTGGAAGTAAGAAAGGAAGGTGAAATTGGTTTTATCGTCCGGACGCCAGGTGAACGCCGGTGCAATAGCATAACGCTGCTCTTCTGACCCTTTCTGCTGAGCATTGGCAGAACGCGCAAGACCGGTCAGGCGATAAGAGTAAACGCCGTCATCATCCAGCGCATCACTAAAGTCAAAACCGGTCTGGAACAGGCTGTCAGTACCGGCTTTAAACTGAACTTCTTTCAGAGGTTCGGTAGTCGGGCGTTTGCTGACCATGTTCAACAGGCCGCCAGGGCTGCTTTTACCGTAAAGCACGGAAACCGGGCCACGCATAATTTCAGCACGTTCCAGCATATACGGGTCAATGACCGCATCGTTATAGAAGTTACCCTGCAACTTCAGGCCGTTCAGATAGTTATTCTGGCTTTGGCCTTCTGCGGCAAAACCGCGAATGATCAGGTGGTCATAGGTGTTGGATGCGCCACGCGTACCAACAGAGACACCCGGCGTGTAGCTAAGTGCCTCTTTGACTGACTTAGGCTGATGCAGCGCCATCTCTTCGGCGGTTACAACAGAAATAGACTGTGGCACTTTTTGAATCGGCGTATCTGTTTTGGTGCCGGTAGCGGATTGTCGCGCTGCTATGGTAGCCGCCGGCCCCCACGCGCTTTCTTGCGGAGCAGGTGCTGCGGTAACGGTGATAGTGTCTTCTTTCGGTTCAACCGCTGCCTGTGCATAAACAGACATGCCGCTAACCGCTGTGGCTACTACAACTGCGATTTTACGCAGCGAGTGTTTTGGCTGAGCAGTTTTGTAACGCGCCATTGGTATATCTCTGATGTAAAGTGAATGATAACGTAAACGAGAATGATTATTATAAAGATAAGATAATATTCGAAAGGCTGACGGGTTCGCAAGCGGTACGCAATATGCGCGCCCCTGAAGGGTCAATAAACAATCAGATGAAAAGAAAGGGTTAATTGTTTAGGCGGGATGTTACTGAACTTGACTTATCTACGCCCTGTGTTCATTCACTCCACAAGGCGTAGTGATTTATTCCCCAGTCTACACAAGCAGCGTCAGGATAGCGCTTTCAGAAGAAGCTGCGCGCGGTGCTCATCGCTCACGGCCTCCCAGGCTTCCGCGAGCTGAACGTGCGCTTGTTTACTGATATCTATAGAAACCGCCAGTCCTTCATCAACTTCCGGCGCCTGAGTGTTGTTCTCACTCTGTTCAATGGCACGGAAAATTGCTTCATTCATGGTGGCGGTATCGAGCGAACCCAGACGGCTTTTTAGTGCCTGAGCCGTAGAGGCAGAAACCCACATGCGGACGATCTCTTCATTCACCGGTTCACTCTGCACGCGAAAATAGCAAAGATTCTCGTCTGACGGCAGCGGCACGTCAAAATATGGCTGGATCTTGATACCCGCACTCGTCGTCACAGAATAGCGTTTCTGCTTTGTATCCCGGTCATATATCCACAAACTTTTGCTGGCCTTACGTGCCCCTTTAGCTGGAGTAACATTCCATACTGCTGTGTACTGCTCCGGATTTGGCGGGATCATCCGCTCTTCAAAATAGAGGAATTCCGTCAGACTATCCTCCCATAGCAGCCAGCCTGTACGCATATCAGGGGTCTTATGAGGTGCGGCATCTCTTACCGTTTGCGTTCGACGTTCAATAAGCTCTGCGTATTGCTGGAAGACGTCATGCATCACATCGTTAGCATCACGAGTGGTATCATCAATACGGATCGAACGCGTTGCAGCTGGGTGCATAAGCGTAGTACCGCAGACTGACTTGATCGGTCTGTCCCGCAGGCCTGCTATGCGCAAGAGTTTCATCTCCAGCCCCAATCCCTGATAATTGACATCAATATGTAAATTGCTCCAGCCACCATCGGGAATATTTTTTGCCAGGCAGTAAACGCGGCTCCAGTCGCCTTCCTCCAGCTTTCTGCCCATCATGGCGGCAACCTGAGTTGCCAACCACCGTTTAGCAAATACCTTTTCAGTATCAGTAAATGCTTGTAAGTATGCCATTACAACGGGTCCTTATTACCTTCCAAAAGAGCAATTGCCTGAGACCTGAAGGTCGCGAAGTCCAACATTTTCCCATGCAGTAAAAGACTTTCAGCCAGATATTCGCTGTAGAGAGTGCGATAGTCGATATCAGCCTCACGTTTAACGTGCAGATAAGGAAGCACGGGGATCGTACCATTTCGCTGGCCCAGAAATTCCTTAACTGAAATAGTTTTCGCCTCCGCCGTTGACACTGCTCGCTTGTTGCCATTTTCAACTTTACGACAATGCAGCATGAGATCCGCACCTGCGGTGTTATCGCTAACAAATTGCTTAAACGTACCGTGCTGCTTGTCGAAAATATCGATCCTTTCAATGGTAAAACCAGCATCCAGCACTGCATTACGCAGACGATTCCAGATATCTTCCGAAGAGTTCATAAATACCAACACCATCCAGTGTCCAGGTCTTAGCACACGATAACTTTCAGCCAGACTCTGCGTCATTAATTCCTGATATCTGTTGGCATCCTTTTTTTGTACGCGATTAACTATGGCTTCATCCGTGGCATCCGTATAGGACATTAACCAGGACTCCCACAACATATTCATTTCGCTATAGTTAATGTTGGCTCCAAACGGCGGATCGGTGAAAATCAAATCAACACTATTATCCGGCAGAAACGAAAGATCGGTCGCGGAACCCGTTTTAACCTGACAACGACCAACGTAGGCTTTAGCCGTGGTTTCAAGGTGATCAATAATTGATCTGGCTTTGCGTTCGAAGGTCAAAAAGATATTTGCTTCATTGAAAATATAAGGGACATTAAAATTTGCCGTATTACCGCTGCCGCCCCAAAAACGGTACTCAGAAAGCCGGGTCACACGCTGATAGAGCGAAGTGAAAACAAAGCCGAGAAATGCGGCAATATTAGTATCTTCAACGCGATGAATCGCTTTCCACAACTGGCTCATCGCCGCCAGATTTCTGGCAGTATAAAAATGCTTTATGTTAGTCAGACCATGACGCTTGGGCTGTGCCAGATTCACTCCATCTGGCAGCTCGAAATCCGGGATGAACTCCTCAGCAAGATATTTGCCTGCGTCAATTGCGGCAATGAGCTTAAGATCGGCCTCCACAGGCGACACCTCAGACTGAACTTTACCGCAGCATTTGTACCCCACAAGAACCGGCACAGGCGTCGTTCGGGCAAGGCGCGATTTTTTGACCTGATGATGGCAATGAGGGCACGGGAACTCGCGCAAAAATTTATGTTCACGCACAGTGTTACCGTAGCTACGGCATTCGTCCCAAAGCACAAACTCCTTACTACACTCGCTGCAAATGACTTTGTATGACCAGACAGTAAAGAGCAACTCCGCCTCTTTTCCACAGGTACGGCATTGCGTTGTGTAAAGGGTTTTACGCAGATCCGCCAGACTATCAGTAACTACTTTTACCGCCGCCGCGAGCGCAGCGGGATCGCATTGCGATGTAAATCGATTAGCGATAAAACTGGCTGCAGGTGACAGTTCATTGAGAATGACATCATGACCGGTCGTCAGCGCCGCAACCCCTGTCATGCCGCTTCCCGCAAAGGGATCAAGTACCAGTCCGCCTTCGGGCAAATATTTTTGCAGCACCTGGGCAATCCCTTGAGGCGGAACTTTGGTGTGATATGTATGCGCGTCATAAGTATACGTATTCTTTCCTGCTGAAACGCCCTCCGCTACAGCCTCTTTCACGGTCTGCGCGGCTTCAGGATGCGATGAAAGAATTTCAGCCAACTGGTATTCACCATTGCCCCAAAGTTCTCCTTTTTTAAGTCGGGAGAGCAGAGCCGGGCCCGGCTCATCGCGCAGCACAATCGTGCCTTCATATTTGTCGGCTGTGGTTTTTTTACGTATCCCACGAGAGGCGAATGTTCGTGTCGTATTCAGATTTGCAAGATCGATCGCCAGACCCGCATTGAGCTTCGCAAGTAGCTCATGCAATTCTTTTATCGTATCGGCACTGGGTTCAATATCTCCGCGAATCCAGCGAGTAACTGCAATGTAAGAAGTGCCGAGATACTGCGCCACGCCTTTCGGATCCAGGCCACTTAATGCCATAATTTCCTGCAATAATGCCTGATAGTGATTCTCAGGATGTGATACTTGCTGACCAGAGCGCATCATCTTTTGCCCCCCTCATTAATACCAATAACAACGTTGAGAGATACCTCATTAGCGTGCACTGCTATAGTCATTCACTATTTACCTTTTTGATTCGCTTTCTCATTAAGTCCGGCAAAGGCTGTGTCGATACGCTTTCATCGACCATTCTGAGAGGATGTCTTTTGGCATCAAAGGAAGAATGCTTCACGCAAAAAATATTTAAATTCATTGCGTTGAATATTAAACAGGTCAATTTCTTCTGATATTTGCATCCCACTAAATTTAGCAGGTTCCCTGTATCAACAGAGAACCTGCCATTAGTATCAACGCATTACTGCCTGAGAACGTTAATTACTGCCAAACATATCCTTGATCCAGCCTGCTACGCCGTCGCTGTCTTTCTGCTCCTGTTGCGCAGGCTGCTGCGGCTGAGAAGACTGATCAAACGGATTGCCCGACGGCTGCTGTTGAATCTCGCTTTGCTGGCACAACGAATCTGGATCGCTGGTCCATACTGGCAAAGTTCTCATACCACCGCTGCAAACAAAGTTACCGTCGTAGTCTACGCCCATATCCACAATATCCTCCGGCGGTACAAGATTCAGCGGCGTTGGCGTCTGGTTAGCCAGATAACGCTGGTAAATCGACATTGCCCCGCTGGCACCATACAGCTTAGTTGGCTGGTTGTTATCGCGGCCTACCCAGGTGATGGTCACCGTGCTGCCGTCAATGCCCGCAAACCAGGTATCAACGTTGTTGTTGGTAGTCCCTGTTTTCCCTGCCAGATGCAGATTTGGATATTTAGCCCCAAGCTGACGACCCGTACCACGCTGCACAACCTGTTGCATGGTCCATAGTGTCAGATACGCCGCCTGCGCCGGAACAGCGCGTTCCGCCTGCGGGAAGCTCTGATAGAGCACTTTACCATCTTCAGCAATCACTGAACGCAGTGCAGAAAGCGGTGCGCGGTTACCGCCGCTGGCGATAGTCTGGAATGCCTGTGCCACTTCGATTGGCGTCAGGTTCAACGCCCCCAGCAGCATCGCCGGAACCGGATTCAGCTGATCTTTCGGCACGCCCAGCTTAATCCAGGTGTCCGTAACCGCAGGCAGCCCCAGCGCCATCCCCAGATTTACCGTTGGCACGTTCATCGAACGCGTCAGCGCATCCACCAGCATCACTCTACCGCTTTCGCTATAACGACGATCATCGTTCTGCGGTGACCAGACCTGACCGTTCGGCTGACGCAGCGCGATGGGCGCATCGGCAATCCACGTATTCAGGCGATAGATTTTCGGCTGGCTTAAGGCCGTCAGATAAGTCGCCGGTTTTGCCAGTGAACCAATCGAACGACGCGCCTGCATCGCACGGTTATAGCCCGCAAATTGCGGTTCCGAACCACCGACCATCGCACGAACTTCACCGCTAAAGCGGTCGACAACCACAATCGCCGTTTCCAGATCGCTCAACTTACGCTGTTTCTTCAGTGCCGGAATGCCTTCCACGGCAGCTTTTTCTGCGGCGTCCTGAGCCACCGAGTCAAAGGTAGTGAAGATCTTCACGCCGGAGAGATCTTTCACTTTATCGCCCAGTTTCGCCTGCAGCTCCTGACGTACCAGTTGCATAAAAGCAGGCTGTGGAGAGATTACCCCACCGCGCGGCTGAACGCCCAGCGGACGCGCACTCAACATGTCGTAGAGTTCTTGATCAATAATCTGCTGTTGTTGCAGCAATCGCAGCACCAGATTACGCCGCTCCAGTGCCAGTTTCGGGTTACGCCACGGGTTGTAAATTGACGCACCTTTCACCATACCAACTAGCAGCGCCTGCTGATCAAGGCTCAACTCTTCCACCGGACGCCCAAAGTAATACAGGCTCGCCAGCGGGAAACCACGGATTTCGTTGTCACCGCTCTGACCGAGATACACCTCGTTCATATACAGCTCAAGAATGCGGTCTTTGCTGTAACGCGCATCCATGATCAGCGCCATGTAAGCTTCGTTCGCTTTACGCCAGTAAGAACGCTCACTGGAAAGGAACAAGTTTTTCACCAACTGTTGCGTCAGCGTACTCGCCCCCTGCACCGTGCGTCCGGCAGTCAGGTTCGCCAGAACCGCACGTCCGATGGAGTAGAGGCTGATACCGTCATGCTCGTAGAAATGCCGGTCTTCCGTCGCCAGCAAGGTATCCACCAGCAGATCCGGGAAGCCACTGCGCGGCACAAACAGACGTTGCTCGCCGTTTGGCGAAGAGATCATCGTTATCAGTCGCGGATCAAGGCGGAAGAAACCGAACTGACGGTTGTTATCCATATTGACGATGGTCGCCAGATGATCGCCATCAAAGGTCAGACGCGCACGCACCTGCCCTTCTTTACTATCCGGGAAATCAAACGGACGGCGGATCATCTCAATGCTGTTAGCCTGCACGGTAAATTCGCCAGGACGGGTCATCTTCGACACCTGACGATACTGGGTTGCCTCCAGCAGTTTCACCATCTCGTTCTTGCTGATGGTCATGTCTGGCTCAAGGTTTACCATCCGACCATAAACTGCCGCTGGCAATTGCCAGACCTTGCCATCAATACGGCTGCGAATTTTTTGATCGAGATAAACCCCATAAACGGCGATTAACACCGCAAATACGATGCCCAGTTTCAGTAGCAGCCAGAGCCAGCCGCGTTTACCACGAGGCTTACGCCCTTTGCCTTTACCTTTGCGCGGCATCGGTTCTTCATCCTCATAGTCATCATAATCATCGTCATCTTCATAACGACGACGGCTTACCTTTTGTTTGACAGGACGCGTCGGTTTCCCTTTGCGTCCAATTGGCTCGCGGTCATTCCCGGCCATACTTTTTCTCCGCAATATTCAGGCGCAAAAGCCCGATTTTCTGTTCTTCCGTTGCAAGACAGAAGAAGATATCTCTCAAATTTTGTGCTCGATCGGTTCCCTCTCCCTTGAGGGAGAGGGAGAAAACCAACCTCACGAATACTTTTTCGTCCGGCGCGTCGGCGCGGTGTTGGCGGGGTCGTCCGGCCAGACATGTTTGGGATAACGTCCCTTCATCTCTTTTTGCACTTCGCGATACGCCCCTTGCCAGAAGGCGCTTAAATCACGCGTGATTTGCAGCGGCCTTTGGGCGGGTGAAAGCAGCTCCAGCACCAACGGCACGCGCCCCTGGGCAATCGTCGGATTGGTGGCTTCGCCAAACATCTCCTGCATTCTCACCGCCAGCGCAGGGGGGTTATCTTCATGATAACGAATGGCGATCCGGCTTCCCGTCGGCACAGTGTAATGCGCAGGAAGTTCACTATCCAGCCGTTGCTGCATTCCCCAATCAAGTAATCCGCGCAGCGCCTGATAAATATCGAGTGATTTCAGACCTCGCAGTGAATGCACTCCGGTCATATGTGGCAGCAGCCACGTTTCCAGCGTCGCCAGCAAATTTGCCTCATCAACCGCTGGCCAGTCATATTCCGGTAGCCACTTCGCAGCACACAGCAAACGCAAACGTAGCTGTTCCGCTTCCGGCGTCCAGTTAAGTACGCTTAGACCTTTATCGCGAATACCGTTGAGCATTGCATGATGTAATTCATCTTCCGACGGTTTCGCCAGCGGCTGTACTTTTACTGTGAGCTGACCAATCTGCAGCCGACGCCAGGCTTTCAACGTACCTTGAACATCGTCCCATTCAACGGTGTCAGATTGATATAGCAGCTGCGGGCAGCGTTGTACTAACTCATCAATATCGACCGGTAGCGCCAGTAAAATTCGCGCATCCGGCGAGGAGCTGCCCTGCAATAATAACGGCGCTACCAGCCATTCATGGCGGCTTAAGGCATCATCGGTGTCCAGCATCGCTCCCATGCCGTTCGCCAGTTGATAGCGCCCCTCTTGCCCACGGCGGCGAGCAATACGATCGGCAAACGCCCTGGCGAGAAGCGGCGCGATAAGCGAACTGTCTGCCTCGCCACCACGCACATTTAAGCGTTTTAACAGTTGCTGACTGCGTTGCTGCCAGGCCGGTTGATTGCGCGAAAACACCACACCCAGATCGCTATTCCCCATCCGTGGCGGCTCTTCGAGAATGGCGGCAATTTTTGCGGCGGTCGCGGCTTCGTCGTCGCTATTCGCACTCACCAGCATTGCCGCTAAACGCGGGTCGTTACCCAGCGTCGCCATGTTCTGCCCTTTCGAGCTTAGCCGATCACCGTCCAGCGCCCCCAGCATTTGTAACAGACGTTTCGCCGCCTGTAGATTCACCGCTGGCGGTTGATCCAGCCAGCTCATCTGAGCTGGATCGCTGCATCCCCATTGCAATAACTCCATCAGCAAACCGGAGAGATCGCTTTGCAAGATCTCCGGTTCACTTTGCGCGGCAGCACGTTCTGCTTGCTCTTTGGCGATTAAATGCAGACAGATCCCCGGCTCCAGACGCCCGGCACGCCCGGCACGTTGCGTCATTGATGCCTGACTAACGCGTTGAGTGATCAGTCGCGTAAGCCCCGTGCGCGGATCAAAGCGCGCTACACGCTCCTGGGCGCTGTCTACCACCAGACGAATACCTTCAATAGTTAAACTGGTTTCAGCAATATTGGTCGCCAGCACCACTTTGCGCATTCCTTGTGGTGCGGGGAGGATCGCTTTTCGCTGATCGTTCAGCGACAACGCACCATACAGCGGGCAGAGCAACACATCACTGCCGATGCGCGAAGCCAGTTGTTCCTGAACGCGCTGAATTTCTCCGACGCCGGGTAAAAATAGCAGTAATGATCCGCTTTCCTGACGCAGCAATTCGGCGGTAGCAACCGCGACGGCTTCGTCAAAGCGTTGATGAGCAGGCAGCGGCAAATAACGGCGTTCAACCGGATAAGAACGTCCTTCAGAAACAACAACCGGCGCTTCTGGCAGCATCTGCTGTAAGCGGTCATTATCCAGCGTAGCCGACATAATCAGCAGCTTTAAGTCATCGCGCAGCCCTTGTTGCACGTCCAGCAATAGCGCCAACGCCAGATCAGCCTGCAAGCTGCGTTCATGAAATTCATCAAGGATCACCATACCGACGCCGCTCAGTTCTGGGTCGCGTTGGATCATGCGCGTCAGTACACCTTCAGTAACGACTTCCAGTCGGGTATTCGGCCCCACGCAATTTTGCGCACGCATCCGGTAGCCAACCGTGTCACCAGGCTTTTCGTTAAGCAGCTCCGCCAGTCGTTGCGCAACGTTACGTGCCGCCAGACGCCGTGGCTCCAGCAGGATAATTTTTCCGTTAATGCCTGGATGCGCCAGCAGTTGCAGCGGCAGCCAGGTCGATTTCCCGGCTCCGGTCGGCGCGCTTAATAACACCTGCGGTGCGGTATCGAGAGCAGCAAGTAATTCAGGTAAGACGGCAGCAACGGGCAACGACGACACAAAACGCTCCTGAGGGTTAACATTCTTCGCGCCACATTGTAGCATCGCGGTAATTCATAACCGAGTGCCTCACATGTCTGAACTGCAACGGCTGTTCTTTGCCATCGACTTACCCGCAGAAATTCGCGAACAGATTATCCACTGGCGCGCCGCACAATTTCCGCCAGAAGCGGGGCGTCCGGTTGCCGCCGAAAATTTGCATCTGACGCTGGCGTTTTTAGGCGAAGTGAGCGCAGAGAAAGAGAAGGCGCTTTCTCTTTTAGCCGGACGGATTCGTCAACCGGGCTTCACTATGACGCTTGATGACGCCGGTCAGTGGCTGCGTTCGCGCGTGGTGTGGTTAGGGATGCGCCAGCCACCACGCGGCTTAATCCAGTTAGCAAATATGCTCCGTTCGCAGGCCGCTCGCAGTGGTTGTTTTCAAAGCAATCGACCGTTTCATCCGCATATCACCTTATTGCGCGACGCCAGCGAGGCGGTGACAATCCCGCCGCCAGGTTTTAACTGGTCATATACGGTGACGGAGTTTACCCTCTACGCCTCCTCGTTTGCCCGTGGGCGCACACGCTACACGCCGCTAAAACGCTGGACACTGACGCAATAACAAGGGTTATCACAATGAAATTTTCACCCCCTCTACAACGCGCCACGCTGGTTCAGCGTTATAAACGCTTTTTAGCCGATGTGATCACACCCGATGGCCGCGAATTAACGCTACACTGCCCTAATACAGGTGCGATGACCGGTTGTGCAACGCCTGGCGATACCGTCTGGTATTCCACTTCCGACAACACAAAACGGAAATATCCACACACCTGGGAATTGACCCAAAGCCAAAGCGGTGCATTTATTTGCGTCAATACACTTTGGGCAAACAGGTTGACGAAAGAGGCTATCCTCAATGGGGATATTTCGGAACTGTCAGGCTATAGCTCGCTGAAAAGCGAAGTAAAATACGGCGCCGAGCGCAGTCGTATTGACTTCATGTTACAGGCGAGGTTTCGACCTGACTGCTATATTGAAGTGAAATCGGTTACGTTAGCGGAAAATGAACAGGGATACTTTCCCGATGCAGTCACTGAACGAGGTCAGAAACATCTTCGGGAGTTGATGAGCGTAGCAGCTGAAGGTCAGCGTGCAGTGATTTTTTTTGCCGTGCTGCATTCAGCCATTACACGGTTTTCACCCGCGCGCCACATCGATGAGAAATACGCGCAACTATTGTCAGAGGCTCAACAGAAGGGGGTAGAAATTCTGGCTTATAAAGCGGAACTTTCTGCTGAAGGCATGGCTCTTAAAAAATCACTGCCGGTTACATTGTAGTAAAGTAAGTAACTGGTTAATTTACATTCTGGTCGCGTGCGCAAATACGCTTTTCCTCACACAGTTGTCAAGTGTTACGTTTAGATAATTGCTATCCGGAAAAGCATCTGCTATTTATAGCGGCCTCATTTTTCCCCCGAACATGGGGATCGATAGTGCGTGTTAAGGAGAAGCAACATGCAAGAAGGGCAAAACCGTAAAACATCGTCCCTGAGTATTCTCGCCATCGCTGGGGTGGAACCATATCAGGAGAAGCCGGGCGAAGAGTATATGAATGAAGCCCAGCTGGCGCACTTCCGTCGTATTCTGGAAGCATGGCGTAATCAACTCAGGGATGAAGTCGATCGCACCGTTACACATATGCAGGATGAAGCAGCCAACTTCCCGGACCCGGTAGACCGTGCAGCCCAGGAAGAAGAGTTCAGCCTCGAACTGCGTAACCGCGATCGCGAGCGTAAGCTGATCAAAAAGATCGAGAAGACGCTGAAAAAAGTGGAAGACGAAGATTTCGGCTACTGCGAATCCTGCGGTGTTGAAATTGGTATTCGTCGTCTGGAAGCGCGCCCGACAGCCGATCTGTGCATCGACTGCAAAACGCTGGCTGAAATTCGCGAAAAACAGATGGCTGGCTAATTACAGCCGTTCCATCACGTTTACCACAGGCGGGAAATGCTCCCGCCTTATTTTTTGTTCAACGAGATGACAGACACACACTATATTGGTCGCTTCGCCCCCTCTCCTTCCGGCGAGCTTCATTTTGGCTCTCTGATTGCCGCGCTTGGTAGCTATCTACAGGCACGCGCCCGGCAAGGTCGCTGGCTGGTACGCATTGAAGATATCGACCCGCCTCGTGAAGTTCCCGGTGCCGCAGAGACAATCCTGCGCCAGCTGGAACATTACGGTCTGCACTGGGACGGCGATGTCCTCTGGCAATCGCAACGTCATGACGCCTATCGCGAAGCACTCGCCTGGTTACGTGAGCAAGGGCTAAGTTATTACTGCACCTGCACGCGTGCGCGTATTCAAAGCATTGGCGGTATTTACGACGGTCATTGCCGTGAATTACATCATTCCCCAGAAAACGCAGCAGTACGCATCCGCCAGCAGCATCCGGTCACCCAGTTTACCGATCAGCTGCGCGGTATTATTCACGCTGACGAAAAACTGGCGCGGGAAGATTTTATTATTCATCGCCGTGACGGTTTGTTCGCCTATAACCTGGCAGTGGTGGTTGACGATCACTTCCAGGGCGTGACAGAAATTGTCCGTGGCGCAGATTTGATTGAACCGACGGTGCGACAAATCTCGCTGTACCAGCTTTTTGGCTGGCAGGTTCCAGATTACATTCATTTGCCGCTGGCGCTTAACGCACAAGGCGCTAAACTTTCCAAGCAGAATCATGCGCCTGCGTTGCCGAAAGGCGATCCTCGCCCGGTGTTAATCGCCGCGCTTCAATTTCTGGGTCAGCAGGCAGAAACACACTGGCAGGATTTCAGCGTCGAGCAAATCCTTCAGTCAGCCGTCAAAAACTGGACGCTGACCGCCGTGCCTGAGTCGGCAATTGTAAATTCAACATTCTCAAATGCGTCATGCTGAGCTATGATTAGCCGCTATTTTTTTGTCCTGAATGATGTTTGACACTACCGAGGTGTACTATTTTTACCCGAGTCGCTAATTTTTGCCGCAAGGTGCTAAGCCGCGAGGAAAGCGAGGCTGAACAGGCTGCCGCCCGTCCCCAGGTGACGGTGATCCCGCGTGAGCAACATGCTATCTCCCGCAAAGATATCAGTGAAAATGCCCTGAAGGTAATGTACAGGCTCAATAAAGCGGGATACGAAGCCTGGCTGGTTGGCGGCGGCGTGCGCGACCTGTTACTTGGCAAAAAGCCGAAAGATTTTGACGTGACCACCAACGCCACGCCTGAGCAGGTGCGTAAACTATTCCGTAACTGCCGCCTGGTGGGTCGCCGTTTCCGTCTTGCTCATGTGATGTTTGGCCCGGAGATTATCGAAGTCGCAACCTTCCGTGGACACCACGAAGGTAACGTCAGCGACCGCACGACCTCCCAACGCGGGCAAAATGGCATGTTGCTGCGCGACAACATTTTCGGCTCCATCGAAGAAGACGCCCAGCGCCGCGATTTCACTATCAACAGCCTGTATTACAGCGTCGCAGATTTTACCGTCCGTGATTACGTTGGCGGCATGAAAGATCTGAAAGACGGCGTTATCCGTCTGATTGGTAACCCGGAAACGCGCTACCGTGAAGATCCGGTACGTATGCTGCGCGCGGTACGTTTTGCGGCAAAACTGGGTATGCGCATCAGCCCGGAAACCGCAGAACCGATCCCTCGCCTCGCTACCCTGCTGAACGATATCCCTCCGGCGCGCCTGTTTGAAGAGTCTCTTAAGCTGCTACAAGCGGGCTACGGTTACGAAACCTATAAACTGCTGTGTGAATATCATCTGTTCCAGCCGCTGTTCCCGACCATTACCCGTTACTTCACGGAAAATGGCGACAGCCCGATGGAGCGGATCATTGAGCAGGTACTGAAGAATACCGATACGCGTATCCATAACGATATGCGTGTGAACCCGGCGTTCCTGTTTGCCGCCATGTTCTGGTATCCACTGCTGGAAACAGCACAGAAGATCGCCCAGGAAAGCGGCCTGACCTATCACGACGCTTTCGCGCTGGCGATGAACGATGTGCTGGACGAAGCCTGCCGTTCACTGGCGATCCCGAAACGTCTGACGACTTTAACCCGCGATATCTGGCAGCTACAGTTGCGTATGTCCCGTCGTCAGGGTAAACGTGCATGGAAACTGCTGGAGCATCCAAAGTTCCGTGCGGCTTACGACCTGTTGGCCTTGCGAGCTGAAGTTGAGCGTAACGCTGAACTGCAACGTCTGGTGAAATGGTGGGGTGAGTTCCAGGTTTCCGCGCCGCCAGACCAAAAAGGGATGCTTAACGAACTGGATGAAGAACCGTCAGCTCGTCGTCGTACTCGCCGCCCACGCAAACGCGCACCACGTCGTGAGGGCACCGCATGACAGTGGCATATATTGCCATAGGCAGCAATCTGGCCTCTCCGCTGGAGCAGGTCAATGCTGCCGTGAAAGCATTAGGCGATATCCCTGAAAGCCGCATTATTGCCGTTTCTTCGTTTTATCGTACCCCACCGCTGGGGCCGCAAGATCAACCTGATTATCTGAATGCTGCCGTGGCACTTGAAACCACTCTCGCGCCCGAAGAGTTACTCAATCACACACAGCGTATTGAATTGCAGCAAGGTCGCGTCCGTAAAGCCGAACGTTGGGGACCGCGCACGCTGGATCTCGATATCATGCTGTTTGGTAATGAAGTGATAAATACCGAACGCCTGACCGTTCCACACTACGATATGAAAAATCGTGGCTTTATGCTGTGGCCGTTGTTTGAGATTGCGCCTGACGTGGTATTTCCTGATGGGGAGTCGTTGCACGCCTTGTTAACGAAAACTACTTTTCCTTCGCTACCACGCTGGTAATAATCATACCAGCCAATCAAACATTCATAAAATTTATATTTTATGCAAATTTAAGTTAAGTTATTTACCATTTAGTTAATTTCAATCAACTAATCATGCATTTTTACTATAGAG